>CALHCK010000053.1 GCA_937936695.1 uncultured Polaribacter sp. | reverse complement strand
TTTAGTACTTCTTTACTAAAACCGTTTACAATTAAAGCTATTGCTTTTTCTGTATCTATACCACGTTGGTTACAATAAAACAATTGGTCTTCTCCAATTTTACTTGTAGTTGCCTCGTGCTCTATTTGTGCTGATTTGTTTTTAGTTTCTATGTACGGAAAAGTATGCGCGCCACACTCATTACCCATTAACAAAGAATCACACTGAGAAAAATTACGTGCATTTTCTGCTCTAGAATTTATTTGCACCAATCCTCTGTACGAGTTTTGCGAATTTCCTGCAGAAATACCTTTAGATATAATGGTAGATTTTGTGTTTTTACCAATATGAATCATCTTAGTACCTGTATCTGCCTGTTGGTAATTGTTTGTTACCGCTATAGAATAAAATTCTCCTACAGAATTGTTTCCTTTTAATACACAAGATGGATATTTCCATGTTACAGCAGAACCTGTTTCTACTTGTGTCCAAGAAATTTTTGCATCGTTTTCGCACAAACCTCTTTTAGTTACAAAATTGTATACACCTCCTTTACCTTCTGCATTACCAGGGTACCAGTTTTGTACTGTAGAATATTTAATTTCTGCATCATCCATAGCTATTAGTTCTACTACAGCTGCGTGTAATTGATTTTCATCTCTACTAGGTGCAGTACATCCTTCTAAATAAGAAACATAACTTCCTTTATCTGCTACAACTAATGTTCTTTCAAACTGTCCGGTACCACCTTCGTTAATTCTAAAATAAGTAGATAATTCCATAGGACATTTTACACCTTTAGGAATGTAACAAAATGATCCGTCTGAAAATACTGCCGAATTTAATGCTGCATAAAAATTATCTGTAGTTGGTACAACAGTTCCTAAATATTTTTTTACCAATTCTGGATGCTCTTGAATGGCTTCTGAAATAGGCATAAAAATAATACCTTTTTCTCCTAATGTTTTCTTAAAAGTAGTAGCAACAGATACAGAATCCATTACAATATCTACAGCTACATTAGCTAACTTTTTTTGCTCGTCTATAGAAATTCCTAAACGTTTAAAAGTATCTAATAAATCTGGATCTACTTCGTCTAAAGAATTTAATTTCGGTTTTTCTTTTGGAGCAGAATAATACGCTATTTCCTGAAAATTAGGTTTTTCATAATTTACATTTGCCCATTCTGGCTCTTCCATTTTTTCCCAAACTCTAAAAGCCTCTAACCTCCATTCAGTCATCCATTCTGGTTCATTTTTCTTTTTAGAAATAGCACGAACCACATCTTCATTTAAACCTTTTGCAAAAGTTTCGCTTTCTATATCTGTATAAAAACCATATTCATATTCTTTGGTTTTTAATTCTTCTCTTAAATCATCCTCTGTATACTTTGACATCTTGTTCTAAATTTTAAAGTGAGAAACTTTCTCCGCAACCACAAGTTCTATTTGCGTTAGGGTTATTAAATACAAATCCTTTTCCGTTTAAACCACCAGAATATTCTAAAGTGGTACCAACTAAGTACAAAAAGCTTTTTTTGTCCACAATAATTCTTATATCGTTTTCTTCAAAAACTTTATCGTTTTCTTCCTGTTTATTATCAAAAGTTAAATCATATGAAAGACCGGAACAACCGCCACTTTTTACACCAACTCTCACAAAATCTGTTGTTGCATCAAAACCGTCATCAGTCATTAATTCTATGACTTTCTTTTTTGCTGTTTCTGAAACTTTTATCATAATTATTAATAGATTAAATCTAAATTACTTGCAAAGATACGATTTAAGTCGTAGAAAAAACACAAACTTTCATCATCTTGTTTAATAGAATAATTGTTTTTATTGATTACTCTAAAAAACGAGATTTCTCTATAAAATTAAAGTCTGATAGCGTTACCAAAAAAGCTTTTAAATCTGCTTTGTCTTTAGCTGTTAAGTTTACACCACCTTGTTTTACTTTTTTCATTAAAGGATCTACGGTTGCAGACTGTTGTAATCCTTCTGAATAATGCGTAATTACCTCTTCTAAAGTTGTAAATCTACCATCATGCATATAAGGCGCAGTAAATATTAAATTTCTTAAAGAAGGCGACTTAAATTTCCCGTTATCCGCTGGATCTCCTGTAACAGCTCCTAAACCAATGTCTGTAAAAGTGGCATCTAAACCATTGTTATGAAATTTATTGTCTGTCCATAACGGATTGTTATTACTTCCATGGCAATGAAAACAATCTCCTCTTGCCTCATCCATAAAAACATCAAATCCGTTTTGTTCTTCTGGTGTTAAAGTTGCCTCTCCTTTTAAAAATTTATCGAATTTAGAATTTCCAGAAATCAATGTTCTTTCAAACTGAGCAAGCGCCTTACTTACTAAAACAGAATCTATTTTAAGAGTTCCGAAAGCTTGCTGAAATAAAATTGGGTACTCTTTATGGTTTTGCAATCTTTGTACAACCTCATCCCAATTTGCATTCATTTCTACAGGATTAGTAACTGGCTCAAAAGCCTGTAACTCTAAACTGAAATTTTTTCCATCCCAAGTAAATCGCTCATCAAAATTCCAAGCCAAATTAAATAGTGGCATTGAGTTTCTATTACCAAAATCACCCGTTACACCATCACTAAACTGCTGATTATCTGTAAATGCATTTTCAGGATTGTGGCACGATGCACAAGACTGTGTTTCATCTCCAGAAAGAAGGGTATCAAAAAACAACTTTTTACCTAAAGCAACACCTTCTTCTGTTAAAAGATTGTTACTTGGTATAATTGGGGCTATTAATTTATCTGCAAAAAGAGACGGAACTTTTAAATTGTAAGAAATAGGTGTATATATTTCTTCTTCTTTTGATGTACATGAAACTAAAAAAGAAAACGCAAGAAGAAATATTATTTTTTTCATGACAAAAGTTTATTCCCTTAAACTAAATACAGATTTTCCGTTTGCACTCATTAGTTTTTGTGCTTCAAAATTTGGCATTAAAACGGTGTTTAGTTCATTTAAATTCCAAAGATTCGGGTTTTTAAACCACTCTGCAATATTCATTTGAATTTCTATTTGATTATTGTTGATGTTTACTTTTCCTAAATTTACTTCAAAAGAAGTATCTTGAAACACCAATTCATCAGGGTTTTCTCTATTTACTGCTCTAATGGCATGGTAATTAAAATTAGCTTCTTCATTATCTGTATCAATATATTTTCCATCAAATTGCATAAAGTGATATCCGCCACCCAACATACCTGGTACATTAAAATTTGCAGAGTTTAAGTCTTGATAAATTCCATCTTTGTTTTCTGAATCTTTAAAACCGAAAGTAAATTTTAAATCAAACGTTCCTGTTTCAATATTACTTACAGGAATAGACATTCCTGTATTTTCTCCTAAGTCTATTAAAAAGTGGTTAGTAGTATTAATTAAACTAACATTAGAAATTACATATCTTAAACGATTAATACTTATTTCTTCTCCGTTTGCATTTGTAAATTTAAACTTATTAAAATCTTTATTTGTAACAGGTACTCCGTCCCAATTATGAGTGAAATTTAAAGTTACGGTTGTGTTTTCTACTTCATCTGTACAAGAAATTAACAAAGACAATACTACACAAAAAACTGCTATATATTTTTTCATTTTATTCTATTTTAATAATTAACGCATCTGTAAAACCTTTGTTACTTAATACATCTTTATTATTACTGCTACTTTCTCCTACAGCTACAAAAGAGCCATTATTTAATGCAGTTACACCATATAAAAAATCAATTTTATCACCACCTACTGTTTTTTGCCACAGCACATTACCTTGGTTATCTACATTTAATAACAAACCATCATTTAAACCATTATTTGTAAAGCCTTTATCTAAACTTCTAGAACTACCAACAATCATATAATTGTTGTCTTTGGTTTTTACCATAGATCTTGCCACATCAAAGGCACTAGCACCTATACTTTTTTGCCAAATAACACCTCCGTTTGTGTCAATTTTTAGTAACCAAATATCCGCATCTCCATTATTTTCGGTTACTTGTTTGTCTGTACTTCTAGTATCTCCAACTATCATAAAATTACCATCGTTGGTTGTAACAATTGCTCTTGCTTGGTCTATTTGAGAACCTCCATAACTTTTTTCCCAAACCAAACTTCCGGTAGATGTTATTTTTATCACCCAAAAATCATAAGAACCTTGGCTGTTTTTAATATCAATATCATTACTGTCTGTAGCTCCTGCAATTATAAAATTACCATCTGTAGTTTCTACAACATCTTTAGGCTCTTCGGTAAAAGAGCCTCCATAAAATTTACTCCACTGTAAATTACCTGATGCATCTAATTTTATTGCCCAAAAATCTCCACCTGCATGTTTTTTTGCTGATATTTTTAAATTACCCAAACCATTAGAAGCAGATACATCTAAAACACCTATTAACAAATAACCGTTATCTGAAGTTTGTATAACTTTTGTACCAAAATCTGATCCTGAAAAACCAAATGTTTTTTGCCAAGACACCTCACCTGCTTCATTTAGTTTTAACAGCCAAAAATCTTGTGAAGCTGTATTAGAAACCGTGTTGTTTTCTAAACTCTTGCTATACCCTAAAACAGCAAAACCGTTGTCTGAGGTTTGTATAATTGTTGATGCTCTATCATCTCCTAAACCTCCAAACGTTTTGTTCCAAACTAAGGTATTATCATCAGAAAATTTAAGCACCCAAAAATCAAAACCTTCATTAGATTTGTTAATAACATCTCCGTTATTACTTTGAGTATGCCCAGTTGTTACATATCCTCCATCATTGGTTTTTACTACTGCTTGTAAAACATCATTTTTTGTACCCCCTAAAGTATTTATAGACGTAATTGCTAAAGTATTATCAGGCAAATTATCTGTAAAACCACTTTCTTTTGTACAGTTTACTAACACAAAAAAAAACACTAAGAAGGTATATCTTTTCATAAAAACTTACTATTTACTTTTTCTTACAACAAACAAACCTCTTTCTATATCACTAATTATAATATTACCACTAGGTAAATAAGGGTATACATTCCATGCTCCCTCAAAAGAGGCATCGTCAGTTTCAGGACGCGTGTCAAAAAAACCAACTTCTGTAAATTGTTTGTCATCAATATTAGAAATATCTATAATTCTTATCCCTGCAGTATAACTTGCTTGAAAAAACAAATTACCTTTTACATAACCATTATGATCTATTGCATTCGTTGGTCCAAAATAATCGAAATGATGCTTAGGATTGTCTAAATCTGTAAAATCAAAAATAATTGTTCTGGTAGCACCTCCAAATCTCTCTTCATCCAATTCATCACCCAAAATAAAATATTTAGAATCTTCTGTAAACCATCCTTGGTGTGTGTAACCAATATTTGAATAATTAATAGATGAAATTCTTTTAGGATTTGCTTTGTCTGTTACATCTACAATTACCACTTCATCTTCATTACTACCAATTAAAATTTCACGCCCAATATAATCTGCATCTGGACCTGTATATGACACTACCTGAGCATCATGAGAATAGCCCCCAGCAGCAAAACCTCCTGCAGCCACAGGACTTAACGGAGTATTAATATTTACAAAATGAGGGCCTCCTGCAAAAGTTTTTGTACCTACTGCGTATGCAAAACCACTTGTTTCATTAATTACAATATTGTGTGCCTCTCCAAAACCATTATATTGGCTATCTGCTGTAAAATTTACAGGTGGGTTTTGTACATTTCTTAGTTTTGTTAAATCAAACAATTGCATACCATGTGCAGTTGCTTCACTTACAATGTAAGCTATATTGTTATGTACTTTTATATCTCTCCAAACACTATTCACCGTATTTGTTTTTAATGTACCTAAAATTATGGCTTCGCTAGGGTTTGTTATATCAACAAAAGTTACACCTTGGGTGGTTCCCATTAAAGCGTATTCTTTTGCTGTAGTAGTATCTACCCATCCCCAAGAATCATTACCCGCTATAGTACCCGTTCCCATTTTTTCTAAAGGAATACGCAATAATAAATCGTAATCTTTACAAGGATAATTACCTGCAAAACCATTTACACAAGGTACTTCTTTACCTTCTTGTCCATCAGAATTCTCTTCAATAATAACTTCTTCAACAACTATTTCTTCTATAATTTCCTCTTCGTTATTTAAAACATTTTCACCCGTACAACTTGTTATTATCAAAACTAAGATTAAAAAATATTTTTTTAGCATACCTATTTCTTTTTAATATTTAACACACATTACTACTAATAACGTATTTAATCTATTTTAGTGCCTATAAAAATAACACTTAAATCCTAAAAAAACACATATGAGTCTTAAAGTAGCTCTTTCATTTTTTAGAATGTAACTATCTTTGCAAAATGTTAGAAGATAAAAATCAAAATAGAACATCGTTAGCTAAACTTGGTGAGTTTGGACTAATAGAGCACATTACTAAATATTTTAACGTTAAAAATGATACTACCATTAAAGCTATTGGTGATGATGCGGCGGTTTTAGACGCTTCTGAAAAACAAACTGTAATTACTACAGATTTGTTAATAGAAGGTGTGCATTTTGATTTAAGCTACATGCCTTTAAAACACTTGGGTTACAAGGCAATAATGGTTAACTTGTCTGACGTTTATGCTATGAATGCAATAGCAGAACAAGTTACCGTTTCTATTGCTATTTCTAACCGTTTTCCGCTAGAAGCTGTAGAAGAGTTATATGCAGGTATTCAGTTAGCTTGCGAAACTTATAATATAGATTTAATTGGAGGAGACACAACATCATCTACCAAAGGGATGTTAATTTCTGTTACTGCAATTGGTAAAGCTAAAAAAGATGATATTGTATACAGAAATACGGCAAAACCAACAGATTTAATTGTTGTTTCTGGAGATTTAGGCGCTGCTTATTTAGGATTACAAGTACTAGAACGCGAAAAACAGGTTTTTAATGTAGACCCTAACAATCAACCAGATTTAGACAATTATACTTACTTAATAGAAAGACAATTAAAACCGGAAGCTAGAAAAGATGTTACTACTATTTTAGCCGATTTAGAGGTAAAACCAACCGCTATGATTGATATTTCTGACGGACTCTCTTCTGAACTTTTTCATATTTGTACACAAAGTAAAGTAGGTTGTAAAATTTACGAAAACAAACTACCACTAGATCCTCAGGTAATTTCTACTTGTGAAGAGTTTGAACTAGACTCTACGATGGTAGCACTTAGCGGTGGAGAAGATTACGAATTACTATTTACGGTACCTATTGCCGATTTTGATAAAATTAAAGGAAATCCTAATTTTTCTATTATAGGACATATTACTGAAGAAAACCAAGGCTTGCAACTTATTACAAGAGCAGAACAAGAAATAGAGTTAAAAGCCCAAGGTTGGAATAGCTTTAAAGAATAAACAAGCTAAAAAAAGACCTTTTATTTATTATAGAAGGTCTTTTTTTATTCTAAGTTATTTTTAAAAAGCTAATAATTTCTGCAAGTAACATTTCTTTACTTTCTATATGACTCATATGTCCGCCAGATAAAACTTTAAAATAGGCTCCTGCAATAGCAGCTTCCATTAAAGACATATTAACATCTAAAACAGGATCTTTTTCTCCTGCAATTATTAATTTTTTAAAACTATTCTCTAGCAAAACAGCATTTCTATTTACCCGCAATTTCATTCCTTCATTTGCCGCAATATAACCTTGCAAACTTGTTTGTAAAGCCTCTTTTTTTACAATAGCTATTTCTTCTTTAAATTTTAACGCATTTTCTTTAACAAATAAATTAGCTATAGACATAGAAACCAACCCATCAAAGTTACTTTGCGCCATTGTATTTGCTCTATTTCTTAACTCTTTACGCTCATCCGTATCTTCATTAGACGTAGAATTTACCAAACATAATCCTTTTATTTTTTCAGGATGTTTCTCTGCAAAAGCCAAAGCAACATACCCTCCTAAAGAATGCCCAACTAATACGCATTTTCTTATTTTTAAATGTTTTAAAACCGCCTCTATAGTTTCTGCAAACAATTCCATAGTATGCACATACCCTAAACAATCAGAAGCTCCATGCCCTAACAAATCTATGGTAACTACTCTATTTTTTTTAGAAATTTCAGGAATCATATACTCCCACATAGTGCTGTTTTCTAAAAAACCATGCAGTAAAACAACAGCATTTCCTTTGCCTTCATCAGAAAAAGCAACAGTAGTATTTTTAAAAATTATCGATTTTTTCACATCACAAAAATATGTATATTTAAATAGCTTTATCAACAAAAAAAACCACTTTTATTTTTTTAAACACACGTTGTTTTTTACTTTTAAAAATATTCTTTTTTTAAGAAAGTTTTTTTTTAATATTACGACAAATACAACAAATTAAAAAATGGCAGTACAAGACATTGTAAAATATTCTTTTAAAGAAACCTTTTCTTTAAGCACCGTAGCATTTGAAAAAGCTTGTACTATAGACCATTCTGCAAAACAAAACGCTTATTCTATTTATTGGATTCAAGAAGGACAAGGTACCTACAATATAGATTTTGAACAGTACACTTTCTCAGACAATGTGTTGTTTTTTTTATCTCCAGGACAAGTATTTACTGTAGATTCAGAAAAAATAAAAACCGCATACAAACTTACTTTTGTAAAAGATTTTTATTGCATACAAACCCACGACAAAGAAGTGGCGTGTAACGGAATTTTATTTAACAATATTTACGAAACACCTTTTGTTAAACCTTGTAAAAAAGACACTGCAAAACTTAATTTTATTTTAGAAAGCTTAATAGACGAATTTCAACAAGAAGAAACTGCTCAGTATGATATGCTACAAGCCTATCTTAAGCAATTTATCATACATGCTGTACGCGTAAAAAAAGAAAATCATGTTATAAAAGAAGATGCAGAAACTCGCCTTTTTAAGGATTTTAGTTTGTTGGTAGAGCAAAATTTTAAAACCATGCACTCGGTAACAGACTACGCAAACAGACTAGGTATTTCTCCAAAATCTATTTCTAAGCATTTTCAAAAAATGGGTGCAAAAACACCTTCAGACTTTATTAAAAACAGAATTATTTTAGAGGCAAAACGTTTACTTATTTATACAGACTTTACTGTAAAAGAAATTGCTTTTGAATTAGGTTTTAATGACCCTGCATATTTTACCCGCTTTTTTACCAAAGCAATGCAAAAATCTCCGTTACAGTTTAAAAAAGATTATTAAACAACACTTTATTTTTTTATTTATTATGGCGTGCCCTTAACAGGTCGGGCTTTACACGCTATCTTTTTAAAGGGATTATCTCTCTATTTAAAAACGAATCCTCTTTAAAAAGGATGCCGTTTCAATCCCTCACGCGCGCATTTTTGCCCAATTTATTCCCTAGTCCAACCCAAAGGAACTTTTGTCCATTTTTAAACCTCTATGTTGGTTGCATCTTTGCAGTATGAAACAAAACAAGTAAGTATTTTGAGGCTTTCTCAAAATATTTTTAATAATCATTTCTGAAACATCAGAAAAACTAAAACAAAATAAGATGAGAACTAAACAACACACAGAATGCCCTAATTGCTGGGGTTACCAAACTTACGAAAACAGCAACATAGAACAAGAAAACATTAATAATTGTCAACAATAAAAATTTAAAAAATAAAAAAAATAATCATGAGCACATTTAACGTACCAACTAAAGACCAAGTATCAGACAACAACAAAGCTATTTTTGACCAACTAGAAAAAGGATTAGGTTTTGTACCAAACTTATTTGCAACCTATGCACATAGTGATACTGCTTTAGAAAATTACTTAACTTTTTCAAATGCTAAAACAAGTTTAAATGCTAAAGAAAAAGAGGTTGTAAACTTAGCGGTAAGTCAAGTTAACCAATGTATTTACTGTTTATCTGCACACACTGCAGTTAGTAAAATGAATGGTTTTACTGACGAACAAATTTTAGAATTAAGAGCTGGTAAAGCTTCTTTTAATGAAAAATTTAACGCATTAGCTGCACTAGCTAAAAATATTACAGAAAACAGAGGTGCAACTTCTAAAGATGTTTTAGAAAACTTTTTTGCACAAGGATATACAAAAGGAAGCTTAGTAGATGTGATTAGTTTAGTAGGAGATAAAACAATTTCTAACTACTTACACAAAACAACAGATGTTCCTGTAGATTTTCCTGTAGCACCAGCATTATAATCTATAAAAAATTAAAAAAACATTTTAAATAAACAACAAGTAATCATGAAAAAAGTAATCGCAATTTTAGTATTAATTTTAGGAATCTCTTTTAATGCAAAAGCTCAAGAAGCTAAAACTGTTTCTTTAGAACAAACAAAAGGGGAGTTTACTCAGAAACAAATTACATTATCTGAAGGAACTTATATTTTTGAAGTAGCTAACAACAATGTGGGTACAGACGTAGGTTTTGTTTTGCATCCAAAAGGAAAAAAGGGTCAAGAAAACCATATTAAAGAAGCATACGTTACTTCTTTAGTTAAAAACAATACTAAGCAAACTTCTAAAAAGGTAACACTTAAAAAAGGAAAATACACATACTTTTGTCCTTTAAACAAAACACCAGAGTATACTCTGATAGTAAAATAGTTTTAAGTTTATATTTAAAAAAGGCGAGCAGACATGCTCGCCTTTTTTTGTT
>CALHCK010000052.1 GCA_937936695.1 uncultured Polaribacter sp. | reverse complement strand
TAAAACTGAAATAGGAAAATCTAACCAACTAGTATGCGGAGCTACTATTATAATATATTTATTTATATCTCTCGGAAAGTCATTTATTATTTCCCATCCCAAAAGTTTAAATAAAATAAATCTAGAAATTGTTTGCATTAAGTTTTATTAGGCACTGTTTACAAAATCGTAAATAAAGTTATTAGGTTGTAATTTTAAAATGATAAATTTAAGCACTTAAATTTAAATAATGACAACATTAATTACTTACCTTGTTATTGCTCTTTTTTTTAGTGCAATAGGTTTTTTTGTAGGAAAAATCTTATCAAAATTAAATTTCGAAAAAGAGAAATCATATACAGAAAAAGAAAAAGCAACTTTAGAAGAAAGACTAGCATTACTTAAAAACTCTAAAGAATTAGTAGATAAAAATTTAGAAATCTTACAGCAAGAGTTAAAACATACCCAACAACAAAAAGCAACTTTAGAAGAACGTGCTTCTTTAATTTCTCAATCTAAAGAAATTGTTGATAATAACTACATAGAATTACAAAAAGAACTAAGGGGTATTTCACAAGAAAAAGAATTTTTAATTACTACAAATACAAGGCAAGAATCTGAATTAAAAAATCTGCAATTAAAATTAGCTGAAAACAAAATAGAAGTAGAAAAATTACAAGATAAATTTTCTAAAGAGTTTGAAAATTTAGCTAACAAAATTTTAGATGAAAAATCTAATAAATTTACAGAACAGAATAAAGAAAATTTAAAAATCATTTTAAATCCTTTACAAGAAAAAATTAAAGTTTTTGAAGATAAAGTAGATAAAACGCACAAAGAAAGTATCGATTATCATGCTGCTTTACGTCAACAAATTTTAGGTTTAAGAGAGTTAAATCAACAAATGAGTAAAGAAACCTTAAACTTAACAAAAGCTTTAAAAGGAGATAGTAAAACTCAGGGAAATTGGGGAGAATTGGTTTTAGAACGTGTGTTAGAAAAATCTGGCTTAGAAAAAGACAGAGAATATTTTGTACAGCAAAGCTTTACAAATGATGAAGGCAAACGCTTATTACCCGATGTAGTTATACATTTACCTGATAATAAAAAAATGATTGTTGATGCTAAAGTATCCTTAACGGCATATGAGCAATTTGTAAATGAAGATGATGAAAATGCTAAAGAACAGTTTTTAAAAGACCATGTACTGTCTTTAAAACGTCACGTAGAGCAATTATCCGACAAAAAATATGAAGATTTATATAAAATAGAATCTCCAGATTTTGTGTTACTTTTTGTTCCTGTAGAACCTGCTTTTGCAGTTGCTATAAATTTTGACAATCATTTATATAATAAAGCTTTTGAGAAAAATATTGTTATTGTTACCCCTTCTACCCTATTGGCCACTTTAAGAACTATAGATTCTATGTGGAACAATGAAAAGCAACAAAGAAATGCCTTAGAAATAGCAAGACAAGCAGGTGCATTGTACGATAAATTTGATGGTTTACTTAAAGATTTAGTGGGTATTGGTAAACGTATTGATGAAAGTAAAAAAGAATATTCTAATGCCATGAATAAATTATTTGACGGTAGAGGAAACTTAATTACTAGTGTAGAAAAATTAAAAAAGATGGGAGCTAAAGCTAAAAAATCTCTTCCTGAAAATATTATATCTAGGGCTAATGAAAATTAGTTTTGTATTAAAATATACTATAAATAAAAAAGCATCAAGTTAAACTTGATGCTTTTTTAATATTATTGAGTAAAGTTATATAATTTACATTACAAATAATCTTCTTGCACTCATCATTTCTGCAACACGCTCTCCAATAGCATGTAAAGCTTCTTCATTATCAGCGTTCTGTAAAGCTTCATCTATAAAGTTTACAACAGCAGCCATATCTTCAGTTTTTAAACCACGAGTAGTAATTGCAGCTGTACCAATACGAATACCTGAAGTTACAAATGGACTTTTATCATCAAAAGGAACCATGTTTTTATTTACTGTAATATCTGCTTTACCTAAAGCAATTTCTGCATCTTTACCAGAAATATCTTTATTACGTAAATCTATTAACATACAGTGGTTATCTGTACCACCAGAAATTAAATTGTATCCTTTAGCTACAAACTCTTTTGCCATAGCTGCAGCATTTTCTTTTACTTGAATTTGGTACTCTAAAAACTCATCTGTTAAAGCCTCTCCAAAAGCAATTGCTTTAGCAGCAATAACATGCTCTAAAGGTCCTCCTTGGTTTCCTGGGAATACCGAAGAATTTAACAATGTAGACATTTTTTTAGGCTTACCACTTTTTAAAGTTTCTCCAAAAGGGTTTTCAAAATCTTTCCCAATCATAATCATACCTCCTCTTGGTCCACGTAATGTTTTGTGAGTTGTAGTAGTTACAATATGACAATGTGGTAAAGGATCGTTTAAAATACCTTTAGCAATTAAACCAGCAGGGTGCGATATATCTGCCATTAAAATAGCTCCAACACTATCTGCTATTTTTCTAAAACGCTCAAAATCTATGTCTCTAGAATATGCAGAAGCACCAGCAATAATTAAGTTAGGTAACTCTCTAGTTGCTATTTCTTGGATTTTATCATAGTTTAAAACTCCTGTTTCTTTTTCTACTCCGTAAAATACTGGCTCGTAAAGTTTACCAGAAAAGTTTACAGGAGATCCATGAGTTAAGTGTCCTCCGTGAGATAAATCAAAACCTAAGATTTTGTCTCCTGGTTTTAAACATGCTGCAAAAACAGCTGTATTTGCTTGAGAACCTGAGTGAGGCTGTACATTTACATACTCTGCTCCAAATAATTCTTTAGCTCTATCAATTGCTATTTGTTCTATTACATCAACTACTTCACAACCTCCATAATATCTCTTTCCAGGATATCCTTCTGCATATTTATTGGTTAAAATAGAACCTTGAGCTCTCATTACCTGGTCGCTTACAAAGTTTTCTGAAGCTATTAACTCTAAGCCATTTAACTGTCTTTCGTTTTCTTCCTGAATAAGATCAAAAATTTGATTATCTAATTGCATTTTGTAGTTTTTTTAGAAAGTACAAAAATAACAAAAAAGATATTTGTAAAAAACAAGTTTTTACGAATTTTTTATAATTGAAAAACAAAACTGTAAACAATAAAAAAGCTCTGAAAATATTCAGAGCTTTTTTAATTATTAATATATTATTCTACAGGTGGATGACCATGTATTTTCTCAAAATCTTCATCAAAATTAGAACGTAAATATGCGTTTAATTTTTTTCTATAATCATCTTTTAACCACGTAACAAAATTATGTGTACTCTTAGAAATACATTTTGCATATCTGTTTATTCTATCATCTACTTCTTCTCCTAATTTTTTTGCTAAAATTAAAGCATCAAAAACATCCTCACTGTTTTCTATACACATTTTTGCATGGTGCTCTATAGATTTTTCTAAAACTCTTTTAGAGGATTCTCCTGCCCTGATAGTATCTATATACACTTTTTTCATATCAAAATAAGTGTCTGTAGAATTTGCAAATTCTTTTTTTACATCAGCTGGCAATTCATATCTAAATGTGCTTTCTATTTCTTCATCAGAAAGAATTGCATTTAAATAATAATCTGGTGCTCTAAACATTTTCTGCCAATCTAAATCTGCTCCCCAAGGACCAAATCTATGAAAGTTATTTCCTAAATCTACCACATCAAACGTAGATGATCCATTAAAAATACGCGAACCACGACCAATCATTTGGTAATATAAGGTTAGCGATTTTGTTGCTCTATTTAAAATAATAGCTTCAATTGTTGGTTCATCAAAACCTGTTGTTAAAATACTTACAGAAGTAATAATTGCTCCTGGTGTTTTATGAAACCAGTTTAATATAAGCTCTCTTTCGCTTTTAGAGTTTGTATTATCTAAGTGTGCTATTGGATAACCTGCTTTCTTAAAAGCATGAAATACTTGTATAGACGTGTTAATACCATTATTAAATATTAACGTTTTTTTACCTTTAGCTGTTTCTTCGTATGCAGACACTAACTTAGTTAACATGTCTGTGTTGGTATATAAATCTTCAGAAGATTTTACCGTATAATCTCCATTGGCACCAACTTCTAATGATGTTAAACCAACATTATAAGAATACATATTTGCTTTAGCTAAGTATCCACTTTCAATTAAATCTTGTATAGACTCCCCAACAAATAACTCTTGATAATTCTCATACATAGGTAATTTTATGTTAGAACTTAAAGGTGTTGCAGTTACACCCAGTATAAAAGAGTTATCAAAAAATTTAAAAATTTTAGTAAAGGAATTATAGTGCGCCTCATCTACAATAACCAAACCGATATCTGAAATATCTAATTTTTCGTCATTCAACCTATTTTTCAAGGTTTCAACCATCGCTACAAAACAGTTAAAGTCTTTTTGATCATCTAACTTTGCTGTAGAGTTTATTATTTTATTAGCAACACCAAACTCTCCTATCATTCTAGAGGTTTGTTTACTTAATTCTATTCTGTGCGTTAATACTAAAACTTTTTTATTAAAAGTTTCTATATAACGTCTTACTATCTCAGAAAAAATAACGGTTTTTCCACCACCTGTTGGTAGTTGATATAATAGGTGGTAATCTTTTGGCGCGTCTTTAAATCTTCTAAAAATTTCTTGTAACGCATCTTTTTGATATCCGTATAATTCTTTTCCTACTTTTTTTTCTGATGTATTTGTATCTGCCAAAGGAGTATAAATTTGAGAAGGCAAAAATAAGATTTAAAAAAGGTTTATCACAAATTTAAACTACATAAATGTTGACAAATCTGTTAAAGATATATCATAATGTGATGCATGATAAACAGTAACTCCGTTTTTTACAATAATTAATTGTGGCGACTGGTGCATTACCTGAAAGGTATACCCTACCTCTGCAGAAAGGTCTCTATAGTTTAATAAATCTAAATAATAAACTTTTAAATTTTGATGTTTTTCTGTAAATAAAGCTTCAAATCTTTTAATTACCATACTACTAATTCCGCAACGTGTAGAGTGCTTAAAAATAAGAATACTTTCTTTTTTAGATTGCTGCTTTATAGTATTTAACTGTTCTACAGTTCTTAAAGGAATCCAATTTAAGAATGTTTTTTTTTCTTCTTTTTTTGCTTCTCCATCTTTACCTCCAAATATATTTTTTAAAATACCCATTTCTATGTTTTTAAGTTTTGTCGATACAAATATAAGAAACTTTCACCTGTCAAAAAGTCATTTAAAAACCTGTAAAAACAGTCAAAATGTCTTTCAAACAAATTAAAATTACGATGGTATTAAAGTTGTTATTAATTCAGAAAAAAATAAAACCCTAAAAAATTAGAAAATGAATTTTAACAACTACACAACAAAATCTCAGGAAACCATACAACTAGCGCAACAATTAGCACAAAGGTACGGTCATAATCAAATAGAACACGAACATATATTTAAAGCTTTAACCCAAGTAGATGAAAACGTACTACCTTTTCTCTTAAAAAAATTAAACATTAATATTGGCTTGGTAAATCAGGTTTTAGAAAAACAGTTAGAAAGTTTCCCTAAGGTTTCTGGCGCAGAACTACTATTATCTAGAGAGGCTGGTAAAAGCTTAAATGAAGCGTCTATTATTGCTAAAAACATGAAAGACGATTATGTATCTATTGAGCATTTAATACTAGCTATTTTTAAATCTGCTTCTAATATTGCTCAGGTTTTAAAAGATCAAGGAGTTACACAAAAAGATTTAAAAGCTGCTATTGAAGAATTAAGAAAAGGAGAACGTGTTACTTCTCAAAATGCAGAGGAAACCTACAATTCTTTAAATAAATACGCTAAAAATTTAAATGACTTAGCAAAAAATGGAAAGCTCGATCCTGTTATTGGTAGAGACGAAGAAATTCGTAGACTACTACAAATACTATCTCGTAGAACTAAAAACAATCCTATTTTAGTTGGAGAACCTGGTACTGGTAAAACAGCTATTGCAGAGGGGTTAGCACATAGAATTGTAGATGGAGATGTACCTGAAAACCTAAAAGATAAACTTATTTTTTCTTTAGATATGGGGGCACTTATTGCAGGTGCTAAATATAAAGGGGAATTTGAAGAACGTTTAAAAGCAGTTATTAAAGAAGTAACAACTTCTGATGGAGATATTGTACTTTTTATTGATGAAATTCACACGTTGGTGGGTGCTGGTGGCGGACAAGGAGCTATGGATGCTGCAAATATCTTAAAACCTGCCTTGGCCAGAGGAGAATTACGTGCTATTGGAGCAACCACATTAGACGAATATCAAAAATATTTTGAAAAAGACAAAGCCTTAGAACGTCGTTTTCAAAAGGTGTTAGTGAATGAACCAGATACTGAAAGTGCTATTTCTATTTTAAGAGGGATAAAAGAAAAATATGAAACCCACCATAAAGTACGTATTAAAGATGAAGCTATTATTGGTGCTGTAGAATTAGCACAACGTTACATTACTAATCGTTTTTTACCAGACAAAGCTATTGATTTAATGGACGAAGCTGCTTCTAAATTGCGTATGGAAATAAACTCTAAACCCGAAGAATTAGATGTTTTAGATCGTAAAATAATGCAATTAGAAATAGAAATTGAAGCTATTAAACGAGAAAAAGATGAAACTAAATTAAAGTCGTTACGAGCAGAATTAGCTAATTTTAAAGAGCAACGTAATATTATTAATGCCAAATGGAAATCTGAAAAAGATGTAGTAGACAATATTCAGAATACAAAATCTGAAATAGAAAACTTAAAAGTAGCCGCTGAAAAAGCAGAACGAGAAGGAAATTATGGTAAAGTTGCAGAAATTAGATACGGTAAAATTAAACAAGCTCAAGAAAAGCTACAAGAGTATCAAGAAATATTAGCACAAAACCAAAATGGAAATTCTTTAATTAAAGAAGAAGTTACCTATGAAGATATTGCTGAAGTTATTGCTAAATGGACAGGAATACCTGTTACCAAAATGATTCAGTCTGAACGTGAAAAGCTATTAAAACTAGAACAACAATTACACAAAAGAGTTGTTGGTCAAGAAGAAGCTATTGTCGCTATTGCTGATGCAGTAAGACGCTCTAAAGCTGGTTTACAAAATCCATCTAAACCCATTGGTAGTTTTCTATTTTTAGGAACTACAGGTGTAGGAAAAACAGAACTAGCAAAAGCTTTGGCTGAATATTTATTTGATGATGAAAATGCAATGACTAGAATTGATATGAGCGAATATCAAGAACGTCATTCTGTAAGCAGATTAGTAGGAGCGCCTCCTGGTTATGTTGGTTATGACGAAGGTGGGCAATTAACAGAAGCAGTTAGAAGAAGACCATACTCTGTTGTATTGTTAGATGAAATTGAAAAGGCGCATCCAGATACTTTTAATATTTTATTACAAGTATTAGACGAAGGACGATTAACGGACAACAAAGGTCGTGTTGCAGATTTTAAGAATACAATTATAATTATGACTTCTAATATGGGAAGCCATATTATTCAAGAAAAATTTGCAGATACTAAAGCAGATATAGATGCTGTTACAGAATTGGCTAAAATTGAAGTTTTAGGATTACTAAAGCAATCTGTTAGACCCGAGTTTTTAAACAGAATAGATGATGTAATTATGTTTACTCCTTTGAATGAAAAAAACATTTTTGAGATTGTAAAACTACAACTAGATCAGCTTAAAAAAATGATTGCAAAGCAAGAAATAACCATAGATGCAACAGACGAAGCAATTGCTTACTTAGCTAAAAAAGGATATCAACCAGAATTTGGTGCAAGACCCGTAAAAAGAGTGATACAGAAAGAAGTTTTAAATGAACTTTCTAAAGAAATTTTATCTGGTAAAATAACTACAGATAGTATTATTCTTTTAGATGCTTTTAATGATAAGCTTGTTTTTAGAAATCAATTAGATTTAGTTAAAAACTAAATAATAAAATCAAAAAAAAACCATCGTTAATAACGATGGTTTTATACTTAATTATACATAAGTAAACGAGTAAGTATTATTTTGTCATAGTAACAACACGTTGTGGTAATGGTGCTTCATAATTTGCGTTACCTAAAGCTTCTACTATTTTTTGTCTTGTATCCCAATATACATCCCAATAATTTTCACATTTAGCATAAGGTAAAGCCAATAACTCAACACTATTTGTTCCTAAATTGTTTACCGCAACTCTTGGCGCAAGACTACCGTCTTGAATTACATTAGTATCATTTTTAAGTACATCTAAAACTATTTGTTTTGCTTTTGCAATATCCGATCCATATCTAATAGCAAATGGCATATCAACACGTAAATTACCAACCTTTGTTAAGTTTGTTATTTTATTAGCTGTAATTGCAGAGTTAGGTATAATTTCTGTTTCGTTTTGAAAAGTTTCTATAACAGTAACAAACACAGATATTTCTTTTACAAATCCAAAAGCTCCGTTTGTTTTAATTAAATCTCCTACTTTAAAAGGTCTAAAAATTAACAACATAATTCCTGATGCAATATGACCTAAAGAACCATTAAATGCAGCACCAATTGCTACACCAACACCAGCTAATAAAGCTGCAAAAGAAGCCATTGGTAAACCAACAATACCTGCTATAGAAATTATTAATAACAATTTTAAAACAAAACCAATGGTAGTTAATAAAAAAGGTTGCAACGTTGCATCAATAGTTTTTCTATCAAAGATTTTAGAAATCCCCTTCATTATAATTCTTATAATCCATAACCCTATAATTAAAGCCGCAATAGCTCCTATAAGTTGTAATCCAAAATCCCCTAAGCCCGAAGAAATAGACGAATAAAAGTTTGATAAAGACTCTGTAAGTGTGTTCATAATAATTTCTTTTAAAATAATTTATATTAGTTATGACTCTAAGTTACTTAAAAAGTCACTATATAAATATTCTTTACATATTTTTTTAAAAAACTCAGATTACGTATCTTTGTTAAACAATTTACTTTTATGAAATTATTACTTCTTACTTTAGGTTTACTTTTATTAGGCGTTGCCGGAATAGCTATTAAGATATGGGCAAAAAAAGATGGTAAGTTTGCAGGAACTTGTGCAAGCCAAAACCCTATGTTAAATAAAAATGGTGAATCTTGTGGTTTTTGTGGTAAAACACCAGAACAATATGCAAATTGTTCTGAACCTCAACATAATTAATTTTCTTAATTTACATGATAGTACCTGTACTCTTCTACATATTTGTAGTTATTACAGTTATTCAAATTATTTATTACTTTGTTTTTTCTTCTTTTTTATCTAAAAACAAAAAAGAAAATTTAAACACAGATATAAACCAACCTGTTTCTGTAATTATCTGTGCTAAAAACGAAGCTAAAAATTTAGAAGAATTTCTACCTAGTATTTTAAATCAAAAATACCCTGATTTTGAGGTTGTATTAATTAATGACGCTTCTTCTGATAACACTTTAGATGTTATGGAATTGTTTAGTGAGAAGCACGAAAACATTAAAATAATAAACGTACGAAATGTAGAAACTTTTTGGGGAAACAAAAAATACGCTCTTACTTTAGGTATAAAAGCTGCTACCCACAATCATTTGTTATTTACTGATGCCGACTGTAAACCTGTTTCTGAAAATTGGATTCAGGAAATGAGTGCTAAATTTTCATCAAAAAAAACAATAATATTAGGTTATGGAAAATACACCAAAACCAATTCTTTAGTAAACCTTTTTGTTAGGTTTGAAACTTTAATAACCGCTATTCAGTATTTTAGTTACGCTAAAATAGGAATACCCTACATGGCAGTTGGTAGAAACTTAGCATACCAAAAAGAGGATTTTTTTAATGTAAAAGGTTTTATAAACCATATGCACATAAAATCTGGAGATGATGATTTATTTATTCAGGATGCAGCTACAAAAGAAAACACTATTATATGTACTTCTAAAGACAGTTATACAACCTCTGTTGCGCCAAAAAGTTTTAGTCAATGGTTTCGTCAAAAAAGAAGACATATATCTACCGCCAATCATTACAAAACAACCCATAAATTATTATTAGGTCTCTTTTTTTTATCTAAAGTACTTTTCTATGCATTAGGCACATTCTTATTTTTCTTTTATCCTTGGAAGATTATTTTAGGCATTTGCCTTACCTACTACATTGTTCAATTTGTTGTAGTTGGTTTAGCATCAAAAAAACTTAAAGAACCTCAGATCATTTATTTTCTTCCTTTTTTAGAAATTGGATTAATATTATTTCAACTTTCAATATTTATCACTAATTTGTGTTCAAAACCAAATCATTGGAAATAAACAAAACGAAATTAGAATTACAAATCTCGGAGGCTAAAAAAGGAAATCAGGAAGCTTTTAGATATTTACTTGATACTTTTTGGTCTGACGTTTATTTTTATCAATTAAAAAGAACAAATAACGAAAACGATGCCGAGGATATTACCATAAGAGCATTTTCTAAAGCATTTGATAAAATAGATACTTTTAATAATAAGTATACTTTTAAAACTTGGTTGATTACTATTTCTAAAAATATTTATATAGATTTAGTTAGAAAACAACAAAAATCTATTACCACAAACACTACTAAAGAACAAGAAGAGAAAGCTTATTTGGTTGCCGATGAATCTCTTACTGCTGAAGATAAAATAATTAGGGAACAAAATTTAGCTACCCTATTAAAAGACATAAAACAACTTAAACCAAAATATCAAGAAGTTATTCAGTTACGCTATTTTAAAGAATTAAGCTATAAAGAAATTTCTTCTGAAATTAAAGAACCTATAAATAACGTAAAAGTAAAACTACTACGTGCAAAAAAGTTGTTAGCAGAAATTATTAAGAAATCTTAATTATGAAAAAATCAATTTTACAATCTTTAGGCCCTGGACTTTTGTTTGCGGGTGCAGCTATTGGTGTATCTCATTTAGTGCAATCTACAAGAGCTGGTGCAGAGTTTGGTTTTGGCTTAATCTGGGCACTTTTATTAGTTCATTTATTTAAATACCCTTTTTTTCAATTTGGGCCTAGGTATGCTGCCGCAACAGGAGAAACTTTATTAGACGGATATAGAAAGCTAGGTAAAGGTGTTTTAATCTCTTATTTTATATTAAATTTTACCACTATGTTTACTATACAGGCTGCAGTAACCATAGTAACAGCTGGTTTAGCTAGTCAATTATTTGGTTTTACAACAGACTTAGTTGTGTGGGCTAGCTTACTAATGTTTATCAGTTTTATTTTTTTGATCGTAGGTAAATATAAATTGCTAGATAATTTAATGAAATACATTATTTTAATACTTACAATTAGTACCATTATTGCTGTTAATGTTGCTTTATTTAGCACAAAAGAAGGTTTTGATGTTACACAAATTATACCTTCTGGTACCGTAGAACTTACTTTTTTAATTGCTTTTTTAGGGTGGATGCCTGCTCCTTTAGATGTTTCTATCTGGCACTCTATTTGGTCTGTAGAAAAAGATAAAACTACTGTTGTAAAAACAAAACCTAAAGATGCTATTTTCGATTTTAATGTAGGATATATTGGCACACTGTTTTTAGGAATTTGTTTTGTGCTTTTAGGTGCCTTGGTAATGTATAAATCTGGCGAAACTTTTTCTAATAAAGGAGGGGTATTTGCGTCTCAACTTATAAAATTATACACAAAAAACTTAGGCGAATATTCTTATATTTTTATAGCTATTGCTGCCTTTACAACAATGTTTAGCACAACTATTACTAGTATGGATGCATCTCCAAGAGCAATGAACAGAACTGCAAAATTACTAACTAATAAAGAGTTTAAATATGGTTATTGGTTTTGGATTGGTTTATTATTTATAGGTACCTTTTTAATACTAAAATACTTTATGGACAATATGGGGATATTAATAAAAATAGCTACCATACTCTCTTTTTTAACGGCTCCTTTTTACGCTATTTTAAATTACACACTTATTACAGGTAAACACACTCCTAAAAAAAATCAACCTGGTATTTATTTAAAGATTTTAAGTATTGTAGGAATTGTTTTTTTAATAAGCTTTAGCATTTGGTTTTTAACTAGTATTTAAAACTTTCCTTCGTATCTTTGTTGTATTAAATTTAAAGTATACAATGGCTGTAGATTCTGTTATTATTCCTGAAAGACCTAAAAAACCAAAATGGTTACGCGTAAAATTACCAGTTGGTAAAAAATACACTGAACTTAGAGGTTTGGTAGACAAATACAAACTTAACACAATTTGTACGAGTGGTAGTTGCCCTAATATGGGCGAATGTTGGGGAGAAGGTACTGCAACCTTTATGATATTAGGTAACATTTGTACACGTTCTTGTGGTTTTTGTGGTGTAAAAACAGGAAGACCCGAAACCGTAGAATGGGATGAACCTGAAAAAGTTGCTAGATCTATAAAAATTATGAGCATTAAACACGCTGTAATTACATCTGTAGATAGAGATGATTTAAAAGATGGTGGTTCTATTATATGGGCAGAAACTGTAGACGCTATTAGAAGAGCAAACCCAAATACAACTTTAGAAACTTTAATTCCTGATTTTCAAGGAAACACCAAACAAATAGACAGAATTATAGAAGTTGCTCCAGAGGTTGTTTCTCATAACATGGAAACAGTAAGAAGACTTACCAGAGAAGTACGTATTCAGGCAAAATACGATAGAAGTTTAGGTGTTTTAAAATACCTAAAAGAAAACGGCATGAGAACCAAAACAGGCTTAATGCTTGGTTTAGGAGAAACAGAAGAAGAGGTTATTCAAACTTTAAAAGATTTAAGAGCTGTAAATTGTGATATTGTTACCATTGGGCAATACTTACAACCTACAAAAAAACATTTACCTGTTAAAGAATTTATTACTCCAGAACAATTTAAAAAATACGAAACTTTAGGTTTAGAAATGGGCTTTATGTATGTAGAAAGTGGAGCTTTAGTTCGCTCTTCTTATAAAGCACATAAACATGCTAAATAATTCTTAAATTAATTAAAAACCAACACTAAAATAACTTTTGGCACGCAATTTGATTTATTGTAATTGTAGTAAGAAAGTAGTTAATTTTTATTACGTAGTTTAGTTATTTGGTTTAGTTGATTAAAAAAACCATCTCTTTAGTGAGATGGTTTTTTTTATGCTTTCTTTTTTTTTATAAAAAACGAAAATACCTAACCTATTTTTTGTAGTAATTACTTGGTGTATTTTTCACTTAAAAATCAAATGCTAAATAACTGTTAAAAACATTAAAAGTAAACGAATTTTATATTTGTGGCATATAATTTGAACTTTAATAATTAAATGAAAACAACGTAGTTTATTGTTATCATATAGTTTAATTATTTGGTTTAGTTGATTAAAAAAATCATCTCTTTAAAAGAGATGATTTTTTATTTTTGCTCTAAAGACTAAAGTGTTCTTTTTAAAAAGTTTGTATAATAAATAAGTATAAAGGCATACCAATAGTAATATTAAAAGGAAATGTTATTGCTAATGCCATAGGGATATAAAGCCCTGGGTTTGCTTTTGGTGCTGCTAATTTCATTGCCGCAGGAACTGCAATATAAGAGGCACTTGCAGCTAAAATAGACATTAATAATCTGTTACCTACCTCTTCCATAAACAAGCCACTTAACATTGCTACTAAAACTCCGTTTACCACTGGTATAACCACAGCAAAAGACAAAGTAAACCAACCTTTTTTAATAAGCGCTTTTAATTTTTGTCCACTTGTTATCCCCATATCTAGTAAAAAAACTGCTAAAAAACCTTTAAAAAGGTCGGTAGTAAAAGGCTTAATACCTTCTGCCTGAATTTCATTGGTAAAATACCCAACTACTAAACTACCTATAATTAAAACAACACTTCCGTTTGTTAAAGAGTGATGTACAACACTTTTAAAAGATGTTTTACTTTTTTTGTCTTTATTATAAATGGCTATTAATAAAACCCCTATAATTATAGATGGCGCTTCCATTAACGCCATAACAGCAACCATATGTCCACCAAACGGTATGTTAGACATTTCTAAAAAAGAAATTGTTGTTACAAAAGTTACTGCACTTACAGAACCATAAGCAGAGGCTATTGCACCTGCATTTTCTACACTTAATTTTAATCTTAAAATAAAGTAACAATATATTGGCACAAGTAAGGCTAGTAAAATCCCAAAAAGTAAAGACCATACAATTTCTAATGTAATTGTACTATGCGCTAACTCTTGTCCTCCTTTAAAACCAATGGCTAATAAAAGATATAGTGATATAAATTTAGAAGAGTTTTCTGGTATTTTTAAATCGCTTTTTAGGTTTACAGCAATCAATCCTAAAAAGAAAAAAAGAAGTGCTGGGTTTGTTAAATTTTCTATTAAATAATGTAAATCCATATTTGTTGTATTTAAAAGTAATAGAGTTAATTATTGTTATATCTATTACAGAATTTTATTTATAATGCTTTTTTAGAACTATTAAAACTAGAATTGTTTTCTTTTCTTTTACATGTAATGCACCTCCGGTTTTTAATTACTATGAGGTCTCTTCTTAAAAATGTATTCATAATTGTTTTTATTTTTTACAAAGGTGAGATTCATTTTTCATATATTTTTATTTATATTTATTATACAAAACATAAATATTTTTTATGAACTATACATTACATCAATTAGAGATATTTAGCACCGTAGCAAAACTAAAAAGTGTAACAAAAGCCTCTGAACAATTATTTTTAACACAACCAGCAGTATCTATACAGCTTAAAAAATTTCAGGAACAATTTAAATTACCTCTTTTTGAAATTGTAAGTAGAAAAATATTTATTACCGAATTTGGAGAAGAAATAGCAAATGCGGCCACTAAAATTTTAGCTGAAGTACAAGCTATTAATTATAAATCCGAATTATTTGAAGGAAATTTAGCTGGTAAATTAAAAATTTCTATAGTTTCTACAGCAAAATATGCAATGCCTTATTTTTTATCTGGTTTTATTCAGAAAAACGAAATGGTAGATTTAAAAATGGATGTTACCAATAAAATGGCTGTAATAAGAACGCTAGAAAACAATGAATGTGATTTTGCAATGGTATCTACAATTCCTAAAAAATTAGCTATTAACAGAATAGAGCTTATGAAAAATAAGTTATTTTTAGTTGTAGGACGAAATTACAATTTGACCAATACTCCAAAAGCTCTTAAAGATTTAAATGCATCTATTTTTATTTTTAGAGAAGAAGGCTCTGCAACAAGACTTGCCATGGAAAAATACTTAACTAAACATAAAGTTACCGTATTAAAAAAAATGGAACTAACCTCTAACGAAGCCGTAAAACAAGCTGTAATAGCAGGTTTAGGAATATCTATAATGCCTATTATTGGTATGCGTGATGCTTTAGAAAAAGGCGATTTAAAAATTCTTGAACTTAAAGGATTGCCTTTAGAAACAAACTGGAATTTAATTTGGTTAAAATCTAAAAATTTATCTATGGTTGCTAAAGCTTTTAGAGATCATATTTTAAATAATAAAAGCACAATTATTAAAAATCAATTTGAAGATTACAATAATTATTAAGCAAACTTAATAGATTTAGAAGGTTGTATTTTAGTAATTATGTACGAAGGAACAATCAACATTAAAAAACACATTAATAACGTACCAATATTTAATAACAAAATATAAGTAACAGAAATATGCACAGGCATGGTTGTAACATAATATGTTTCTGGGTTTAACGTAATAACTTTAAAATATTTCTGAATACCAATAAGAGACAATCCAATTAGATTCCCCCAAAACAATCCCTTTAAAATAAGGTAAGAAGCATTGTATAAAAATACTTTTCTAATACTAGTATTAGTGCTACCTAAAGCTTTTAAAATACCAATCATTTGTACTCGTTCTAGTATTAAAACTAGTAATGCAGTAATCATGTTAATACCCGCTACAATAATCATTATAGCAATTATAAACCACACATTATTATCAAATAATTTAATCCACTCAAATATTGTTGGGTAGCTTTCTACAATTGTTTTACTCTTTAACGTAGTATCTATTTCATTATAAATTTGGTTCCCTTTTACATCAATATTATTAAAATTTTCTAAAACTACCTCAAATCCACCAACCTCATCTTTGGTCCATTTGTTTAGTTTTTGCACTTCTCTAATATCTCCAATCATTATGTTTTTATCAAACTCTGCAAAACCAGAATTGTATATACCTACTATGGTATATTTTCTATTAGAAGGTAATTTACTATTTGCCGTTTTTATAAAAGTAGCCAAAATAGTATCGTGTAATTTTAATTGTAATCTATTTACAATGGTTTCAGATAATAATACCCCTTTTGTTCTTTCTTTAGTAAAATCAGGAAAAGTACCCGCTACCATGTATTCTTTAAAAAAAGACCAATCGTAATCTGTAGAAACTCCTTTAAAAACAATTCCTTCAAAATCTGTTTTTGTTCTTAAAAGTCCACCTTTATTAGCAAATACTTGTATATTTTTAATTCCATTAACATTTTTAAATGTTGGATAAAAATCTTGATTTTTACTAATAGGCACTGTAGAAATATCAGAATTATTAGTGTCGTAATTTACAATCTGTACGTGCCCTTTAAATCCAGCCATTTTATCGCGAATTTTATACTGTAACCCCGCACCTGTTGCAACTGCAATTAGCATAATAGCAATACCCAAAGCAATTGCTGTAATTGCAATTTTTATTATTGGTGATGAAATGCTATTTTTATACTTTTTGCCAGCAATAATGCGTTTTGCAATAAATAACTCGTAATTCAATTTGATGACTAATTTTAAACCTTTCAAAAGTACATATTTATTCTTGTTTTTACTGATGAATTTTCAGCTCTTTTCTTGTAATCAAAAAGAAAAAAACAAAGAAGTACTACCTAAAATTATACAAATAAAAACAGGTGCAGAAAGAACAAACTTGTATTTAGAGCTTCTTAAAAATAAAAATGTTGCTATTGTAGGTAATCAAACATCTATTATAAAAAGTAAACGTAACATAAATGTTCATATCGTAGATTCTTTATTATCATCAGGTATTAAAATACAAAAAGTATTTGCCCCAGAACATGGTTTTAGAGGTAAGGTAGATGCTGGTGAGGTTGTTAAAGATGGAAAAGACACAAAAACAGGTTTGCCAATTATTTCTTTATATGGCAAAAACAAAAAACCAACAATTGCTCAGTTAAAAAACATTGATATTTTACTTTTTGATATTCAAGATGTAGGCGTGCGTTTTTACACATACATTTCTACTTTGCACTACGTTATGGAAGCGTGTGCTGAACTAAACATTCCTGTAATTATATTAGACCGCCCAAACCCTAACGGTCATTATATTGATGGTCCTGTTTTAGAAATAGCTCATGAAAGTTTTGTAGGTAAGCACCCTGTGCCTGTTGTTTACGGTATGACCATTGGTGAATATGGGCAAATGATTAATGGTGAAAAATGGTTGAAAAACGGAGTACAATGTAATTTAAAAGTAATTCCACTAGAAGATTACACCCACCAATCTGAATATAACTTACCTTTAAAACCTTCTCCTAATTTACCCAATAGCAAAAGTATTAACCTATACCCTAGCCTATGTTTTTTTGAAGGTACTTATGTTTCTGTAGGTAGAGGTACCAACTTACAATTTCAAATTGTAGGCTCTCCTTATCATCAATTAAAAAAATATTCATTTAAGTACACTCCTTTACCTAATGAAGGTGCCAAATACCCTAAACACAATAATAAAGTTTGTTATGGTTATAATTTAAAATCTGAAAAAAAATTGAACAAACTAAACTTAGAGTGGTTGTTAGATTTTTATCAAGAACATAAAAATTTACCTATTAAAAAATCGTTTTTTAAAAGTAATCGTTTTTTTACCAAATTGGCGGGTACAACAAAATTACAACAGCAAATAGAACAAGGATTATCTGAACAAGAAATTAGAAAAACATGGCAAAAAGATTTAGTTCTATTTAAAAAAATGAGAGCAAAATATTTAATCTATTAATTTATTGCTTTACAATAGTAGGCATTTTCTTTTTTAAAACAACAGAAAAAACACTATCTACTTTGTACATATTATATAAATCTTCTGCACCTTTTAATTTTAAATCGTTTTTTATATAACTTAACCAATCTGCTCTATGTACAATAGCATTTTCTATAATGATGTTTTCTAAATTAGCCTGTTTAAAGTTGGTATGTAATAAAATTGATCCAGTTAAATTGGCTTCAGAAAGATTTGCGTTACTTAAATTTGCGTCTTCTAAATCAGATCCGCTAAAGTTTACCTTTTGCAAATTACTTCGTCTTGCATCTGCATTTATAAGGCTTGAATTAGAAAAATCAGCACCTTTTAAATTTACATCACGTAAAACAGCATTGTCTAAATTTGCAAAGTTTAGTTCAGATTTTCTAAAGTCGCTTTCTTGTAAAATTCTATCTACAAAAAAAGAAGGTTCTATTTTACTTTTGCAAAGTGTAATTAATAATTGCCCTCTTTCTGGGCTAATTTCATTTGGTATTAATTGTCCTTCTTTTAAATATTTATAAGGCTTCATTGCTCTACTTAAACTTACAATTCTGCCAACTAATGTATGCGATAATCTTCTATTACTTTTAGAGTTTAATTCTGTATTAATATCACTTAACACATCTCCCATAATAAACATTTGAGCAGACCTACGCGATGCCTCTGCTAAATGAGTTTGGTCTTGTATTTTTTTATTTTGTTTTTTTAATAAACTGTTTTGATACAGCATTAATGTAGTTGGTAATACTGCAAATAACAAGGCAAAAACTCCTATACGTGTTAGTCTTTTTATAATACTTGCTGCTAAGTCTGATGTTGTTTGTAAAGAGATCTTTTTTTGTTCGTTAAACTCTTGTAACGAATTGTAAATGCTTGTTTTTAATTTTTTACCTGTTAATAAAGAAACACCTATTTTAAAAAACCATTTCTTCTTCTTTAAATTGGTCTTTTTTTTCTGTTGATATTTTTCTAAACGCTCTTTTAAAAGCTCGTTTTCTTTTTCTAGCGCTGCTACTTTATCTTGCATGGTTTTATTTTAAAAACTATATAAGCTACTATCAATTAAATGTACAAACTCTTAAAAAAAACTCAATTACTTTCTTCTTATTTTTTTATTAGAAACCATAGGCAAACTTTTCTTTAAAGCTTCTACAATATTATAAGTAGCCGGACATATAGCTGTATTTTCTACTGTTAAATCTGTAATACCAATAAACTTTTTTCTATTAGTATGTGGATATTCTGCACACGCTTTAGGCCTAACATCATAAATAAAACATGTATTATCTGTAGTATCTAAAAAAGTACAAGGAGCAGATTTTAACACCATAAAATCATCTTCATCTCTTTGTAAATATTGATTGGTAAATGCTGCTACTTTCATTTTAAGATGTTTTGCAACACGCTCAATATCTTTATCTGTAAATATAGGACTTGTTGTTTTGCAACAATTAGCACATTCTAAACAATCTGTTTTTTTAAATTCAGCTTCATGCAAATCTTGCATTACATAATCTAAATTTTTAGGAGTTTTTCTTTTTAGATTGGTAAAATATTTTAGATTTTCTTTTTTAGCCTCTGCTGCTAATTTTGGTAATTGCTCTAAACGTTTTTCCATGTTGTAAAAATACAACATCTGCCAAACAAAATTACTTTTCTCTTTTAAAATAAGTAAACTAACCTTTCTCTAAAGGTTTATTTAAAAAGTTTTTAACTTATGTATTCCAAAAAAATCTTTCTTTGTTTTTTGATGTAGCTCCTATTTTGGTATAGAACTCTATTGCTTTTTTATTAAAATAAGGTGTTTGCCATTGAATTTCTTTGCAGTTCTCTAGCTTACCATATTCTTTAATTTTTTTCATAATAAGCTTACCTATCCCCTGCCCTCTTGTTTGTTCATTTAAAAACAAACAATCTAAATAAATATAAAAACTGGCATCCCAAGTAGAAAACTGTTTCATAAAAGTTGCGTAACCTACAAGCACATTGTTTTTTTCTACCACCAAACATTTTAAAATAGGTTTTTCAGCAAATAAATATTTAGATAACAACTCTAATTTATGTCTACTTTTATAATCTGATTGTTCAAATACTGCATGTGCTTTACATAATGCTATAATTTGTAACATATCTTTTTCTTCTGCGTATCTAATATTCATTTATATTCTTTTTTAACAACTACAATTTATTGCTGTTCCTACTGTTGGTGTATTACCTTCTGTTGCATAGCCATCTAATTTCCACCATGCAATACCACCTATAAGTTCTTTTACTTTAAAACCTAATTCTGTCATTTTTAAAGCTCCTTTGGTTGATGCATTGCAACCAATACCATCACAATAACAAACATATGTTTTTGTTTTATCTAAATATTTAGTGCTTGCACAATTTATTTCTCTGTGTGGTATATTAATTGCACCAGGAATATGCTCTTTGGTAAAAATATTACTTTTTCTAGTATCTAATGCTATTACATTTTTGTTTGTTTTTAATACTTCCCATAAATCAGACGAATCCATTTCAAAGTCTAATTTGTTTTTATAAAATGCTATCTGTTCTTTCATTTCTATGTTGTTTTTTTTCAAAATTAATACAAATGTTATTGTGTTATAGTTTCTTTAAATTGAACGTTTTTAAACTATTATTGAAATTTTATCAATTAACATTTACCGTTAAAATTGTTAACTTTGTTTATTATGGAAATAAAATATTTTAGGCTTATTAAAACCATTGAAGAAGAAGGAAGTATTGCTAATTCTGCCGAAAAATTATTTTTAACACAATCGGCATTAAGCCATCAACTTAAAGAGTTAGAAACCCAATTAGGTTTTAAAGTTTTTACACGAACTAGAAATCAATGGAAGTTAACTGATGAAGGAAATGAACTTTATAAATTAGGCAATACAGTTTTAAATACAATTGAAAATGGCTTTAATAATATAAAACTGTTACAATCTGGTTCTATTGGTACTGTAAAAGTTAGTACAGAATGTTATAGCTTTTATCAAGGATTATCTTCTTTTATTCAAAAAATGGGTCTTTTATATCCTAAAATTAAAGTTGACTTAATTTTAGAAGCAACACACCAACCAATTTCTAAAATTTTATCAAATGAAATTGATATTGCTATTGTTACTGCAAAACCAACAAATAAAACCTTATCTAGTATTAAAATTTATGAAGATGAAATTTTTGCTATCATGCATAAAGAAAACATATTAAATACCTCTGATTTTTTAAACCCTTCCGATTTTACAAAAGCTCATTTAATTATCCATTCTTTTCCTTTAGAAACAGTTTCTGTGTATGAGCATTTTTTAAAAAAACATCAAATAAAACCTTTAAAGATTTCTGCAATCCCCTTAACTGAAGTTGCTTTAGAAATGGTTGATGCTAACATGGGGATAATGTGCATGCCTAAATGGGCTCTTAAATCTTTTAATTTATCTGAACATCTAATTTTTAAAAAAATTGGTAAACAAAGATTGTTAAGAACTCATTATTTAGTTTTCCGTAAAACGGATATTTCTAAAAAATACATCAAAGACTTTATTACTAATTTTGAAGATAATTTTTCT
>CALHCK010000051.1 GCA_937936695.1 uncultured Polaribacter sp. | reverse complement strand
AACTGATAATATTTCTAGAGGTAAGATTGAAGATATTGCAAATCAGATTGCAAAACTTAAAGATACCTGCGAGTTTATTATTGTAAGTTCTGGTGCTATTGCGGTTGCTAAACAATTTGTAAAATTAGAGAGTAAACAAAACGGTGTTTTTGTAAAACAAGCCCTTGCCTCTATTGGTCAGCCACATTTAATACGTATCTATCAAGAAATTTTTAGAGAATATGGTTTGTTAAGTTCTCAATGTCTGTTATCGTATTCAGATTTTGAAAAACAGGAAAGTAAAAACAATATTGTTAATACCATAAATGTTTTAGTTAATAATAATTACATACCAATTATTAATGAAAATGATACCGTTGCCACCGATGAAATTAAATTTGGTGATAATGATAAGTTAGCTGCGTTAACAGCCTCGCTTTTAAAAGTCGATTTATGTATTATAGCTACAAATACCAATGGTATTTATACAAAAGCTTCTATAGAAAACGGATCTCCTGAAACAATAAAAGTTGTTGATAATTTTGACGAATTAAAAGCACAAGTGGTAAACTCTAAGTCTTCTCATGGTAGCGGTGGTATGGAGTCTAAAATAGCAGCTGCAGCCGTGGCTAAAGCTGCCAGTATTGAAACATGGATTGTAAACGGTTTGGAAGATAACTTTTTACTGAATACTTTAGATGATAAAGTAGATTTTACAAAAATAAAGTAAGATTTTGGTAGCGTTTCAATTCATATTTACAGATACTGAAAGTTCTTTTTATAAAGAAGCAGTTGCTATAAGAAAAGAATTGTTTTTTAAAGGCATGAAAAATAGTACTAGTTTAATTCATGATGGTTTTGAAAAAGACGGTATTCATTTAGTATGTTTATGTAACAACAAGGTAGTTGGTACCGGAAGAATGAATATTGTAAATAATACTAGTATTGTTTCTCAAATGGCTATTCATTCAACCTATCAAAAAAAAGGTATCGGAGCTAAAATATTAAATGAATTTATTAAAAAAAGCAAAGAAAAAGAAGTTTCTAAAATTGAATTAAGTGCTAGAGAAACAGCCATTTCTTTTTATGAAAAATTTAATTTTAAGGGAGTCGGAAATAGATATCCATCAAAGAAAACAGGAATTATCCATCAACAGATGGAATTGAAAATAAAACAATAATGAAACATTACACCTCTATACAAGACATAGATAATATCAATTCTTGGATTGAAGAAGCAAAACAGATTAAAGCAAATCCTTTAAAAAACAAAGATTTAGGTAAAAATAAAACTTTAGGATTGTTGTTTTTTAACTCTAGTTTGCGTACTCGATTAAGTACACAAAAAGCGGCTTTAAATTTAGGTATGGATCCCATTGTAATGAATGTTTCTGGTGATGCTTGGGGTATAGAGTTTGGTGATGGCACTGTTATGAATGGTACTACTGCAGAGCATATTAGAGAAGCTGCTGCTGTTGTGTCTCAATACTGCGATGTAATTGCTGTAAGAGCTTTTCCATCATTAACAGATAAAGTTAAAGATGAGAGTGAACAGGTTTTAAATGCTTTTAAAACATACGCTTCTGTACCTGTTGTAAATATGGAAAGCGCTACAGGACACCCATTACAAGGTTTAACTGATGCTATTACAATATCTGAAAATGCAAAAGTTAAAAAGCCAAAAGTTGTTTTAAGTTGGGCTCCGCATGTTAGGGCTTTACCGCATGCTGTTGCTAATAGTTTTACAGAAGCAATGCAAAAAATGGATGTTGAATTTGTAATTGCAAATCCTGAAGGCTATGATTTAAGTCCTGAAATAACAAAAGATACTCCTATTTATCATAACCAAGAAGAAGCATTTAAAGATGCCGACTTTGTGTATACTAAAAACTGGAGTTCTTATAAAGATTATGGTCAGATAAAAAATACAGACCCTAATTGGATGATTACAAAAGGTAAAATTGGTGATGCTAAGTTTATGCACTGTTTACCTGTTAGACGTAATGTTGTAGTAGAAGATGCTGTTTTAGATACCGATAGTTCTTTGGTTATTGAGCAAGCAAATAACAGAACATATGCGGCTCAATTAGTGCTTAAAAAATTGTTAGAAAAGTTATAATTTACTTTTAGATTTGTATAAGTCTAAAAACTTTACAAGTCTTTTAAAATGCTAATAGCTAAAAGATGGAAAAATTATCCATAGTAAAAATAGGAGGAAATATAATTGAAGATGAAACTTCTTTAAATACTTTTCTAGAATTATTTTCTAATTTAAAAGGAAAAAAAATATTAGTACATGGTGGTGGTAAAAGAGCTACACATATTGCTTCTAAATTAGGCATAGAATCTAAAATGGTAAACGGCAGACGTGTTACCGATGCAGAGACTTTAGAGGTTATTACCATGGTATATGGCGGGTTGGTTAATAAAAATGTTGTTGCCAAATTACAAGCAAAAAACACCAATGCAATTGGATTAACTGGTGCAGATGTAAATAGCATACAGTCTGATAAAAGACCGGTAAAAGATATTGATTTTGGTTTTGTAGGTGATGTTAAAAATGTAGCTAATAATGCTATTGACAAATTAATTAAAGCAGATTTTACACCTGTATTTTGTGCCATTACTCATGACGGAAAAGGACAATTATTAAATACAAATGCAGACACTATTACTAGTCAGGTTGCAGTTGGTATGAGTAAATTATACGAAACTTCTATTTATTATTGTTTTGAGTTAAATGGTGTTTTAAAAGATATTAACGACAAAAATTCTGTTATAAAAAATATTGACACTAATATTTATGCCGATTTGTTAGATAATAATATTATTTCTGACGGTATGTTGCCTAAACTAGAAAATTGTTTTGATGCGCTAAAAAATGGTGTACATAAAGTTAACATGGGAAATATAGCGATGTTAACAAAAGAAAATGATAATTTTACAACAATTACATTATAAATAATGAAAATTGAAAAATTAACAGAAAAAGCAATCTCTCTATTAAAGAATTTAATTGAGACGCAATCATTTTCTAAAGAAGAAGAAAATACAGCACTTTTAATAGAAAGCTGGTTTACAGAACACAGTATTCCTTTTAAAAGAACAAAAAATAATATTTGGGCAACCAATAAGTATTTTGATGATAGTAAACCAACACTGTTATTAAACTCTCATCATGATACCGTTCATCCTAATACGGCCTATACAAAAGACCCTTTTAAAGCCATTGTAGAAGATGGTAAACTATACGGTTTAGGAAGTAATGATGCCGGTGGATGCTTGGTGTCTTTATTAGCTACTTTTACTTATTTTTATGCTCAAGAAAACTTAAAATACAATTTAGTAATTGTAGCATCTGCAGAAGAAGAAAATAGTGGTTTAAATGGTTTAAATAGCATGCTACCTATTATACCTAATATAGATGTAGCAATTGTAGGAGAACCTACATTAATGGATTTAGCTGTTGCAGAAAAAGGTTTAGTAGTTTTTGATGCTACGGTATCAGGTACTCCTAGTCATGCAGCACACCTTAACAACAACAACTCTATTTACAATACAATAGAAGTTTTACAATGGTTTAAAGATTTTAAGTTTGATAAATCTTCTGATGCCTTAGGTGATGTAAAAATGACAGTTACTCAAATTAATGCTGGTAAACAACACAATGTAGTACCGGCTCATGTTGATTTGGTAATTGATGTAAGAGTAAACGATGCGTATTCTAACAAAGAAATTGCTACTATATTACAAGAACAATCTCCTTGTACAACAATAGTTCCTAGAAGCTTACGTTTAAACTCCTCCTCTATTGCAATAGATCATGCGTTGGTAAAAGCAGGTGTTGCAATGGGTAGGCAAACATACGGATCTCCAACATTATCAGATCAATCTGTGTTAAGTTGTCAGTCATTAAAACTAGGTCCTGGAGATAGTAAACGTTCGCATTCTGCAGACGAGTTTATTTATTTATCAGAAATAGAAGAAGGAATACAGATTTACATCGATTTACTAAATCGAGTAATTATTTAATTAAGATTAAAACACAAATGCAACACTTAATAAGCTAGTAATTATATTATTAAGAATGCTAAAAATATAGAAATTATGAAATTGTGGGACAAAGGTTTTTCAATAGACAAACAAATAGAAAATTTTACTGTTGGTAACGATAGAGAAATAGACATACATATTGCTAAATACGATATACAAGCTTCTTTAGCACACGCTATTATGTTAGCATCTATTGGAATTATAACAGCTGATGAATTAGAAGACCTTAAAAAAGGTTTGAATGAATTAGCTGCCGATATAGAAAACGGAACTTTTGTTATTGAACCTTCTTTTGAAGATGTACACTCTAAAATAGAATGGGAACTAACAAATAAGTTAGGAGAAGTTGGTAAAAAAATACACACTGCACGTTCTAGAAACGATCAGGTTTTAGTTGCTTTACAATTATATTATAAAGAAAATTTAGCTGTAGTAAATAGCAAAGTTGAAACGTTATTTAATACACTTTTAAATTTAGCAGATACTCATAAAGACAGTTTATTACCAGGTTATACGCATTTACAAGTAGCAATGCCATCATCTTTTGGTTTATGGTTTTCTGCTTATGCAGAATTATTAGTAGACGATGTTTATGTGTTAAATGCTGTATCTAAAATTGCAGATCAGAACCCTTTAGGTTCTGCAGCTGGTTATGGTAGCTCTTTTCCTATTGATAGAGAATTAACTACTAAAGAATTAAATTTTGCTACTTTAAAATACAATGTAGTTGCAGCACAATTAAGTAGAGGAAAAAGTGAACGTGCTATAGCTAGTGCTTTGGGTGGTTTGTGTAATACAATGGCTCGTTTTGCTATGGATGTTTGTTTGTATATGAGTCAAAATTTTGGTTTTATTACCTTTCCTGACGAATTAACTACAGGTAGTAGTATTATGCCTCATAAGAAAAATCCAGATGTTTTTGAATTGATACGTGGTAAGTGTAATAAAATACAAGCATTACATACAGAAATGTTGTTAATTACAAATAACTTGCCAACTGGTTATCACAGAGATTTTCAACTATTAAAAGAAAATATTATTAATGCATTTGAAGATGTTAAAGATATTTTAGACATTTTTAATTATGCAATACAGCAAGTTATTGTTAAAGATATCGACTTAAATGATGAAAAGTATCAATATTTATTTACTGTAGACAGTATTAATAATTTAGTTGTTGAAGGAATGTCTTTTAGAGAAGCTTATCAGCAAATAGGTGGACAAGTTCAGGCTGGTAATTACAAACCAGATTTAGGAAAGCAACATTCTCATGTAGGAAGCATTCATAATTTATCTTTAGATAAAATAAAACAGAAATTTCCAAAATAATTTTTCTGTTTTAAATAATGTTATCCTCTAACGTTTGCTTCTAATATTTAAAATAATTTGTTGTTATTAATTTAGCAGTATGTACAATAGAGGTTACATATATAAAAAGTAAAAATATGTTTTGGTATCATCAAGATTTAGATCGTTTAGAAAAAGAAATTCAAGAATTAACATACAACCCTAAAACCGTTTTTTACGGGAGTTCTACCTTTACATTATGGAACGAATTAACAACCATTTTTAAAGAACACGAACCTGTAAATTTGGGTTTTGGGGGTGCTACCTTAGCTGCTTGTACTTGGTTTTTTGACAGAGTTTTTAAAAACTTATATGATATTGATTCTTTTATTATTTATGCTGGAGATAATGATTTAGGTGATGGAAGACACCCCGAAGAAGTAGTGCTTTTTTTAGAAAATTTACTACTAAAAATTAAAGAAAAATACGGAAATATAAAATGTACTTTTATCTCTATTAAACCAAGTATTGCTCGTAAACATTTACTAGGCAGTATTAATTATGCCAACAGCAATATTAAAAAGTTAACTGTAAAGTATAACAATTTTCACTATGTTAATATTTACGATGCTTTATTAGACAATTCTGCAAACCCAAATTCTAAATATTTTTTAGAAGACGGTTTGCATTTTAATAAAGAAGGATACCAGGTTATTATCAATCAATTAAATAAAAAGCCAGAGATATTTCCTGAAGTAGCATTTAAATAAAAGAATAAAACAACTTATATTTACAGTAAAAGTTGTTTTATGAAAAGAGAATATCATAAATGGTATAGCCCCAATTTAGAAAAAGAAATGGAGCTATTGATTTTTGGACACGCTGGTGCAAAAGTTATCTTTTTTCCACCTAGAATGGGTAGGTTTTACGATTATGAAAACTGGAATGTAATAGCTTCTATAAAAGATAAAATTGAAAATGGTTTCTTACAAGTTTTCTGTGTAGATAGTGTAGATTTAGAATCTTTTTACAATAGCTTTAAACATCCTGGTTACAGAATTTATAGACATATTCAGTATGAGAAATATGTTTTAGAAGAAGTGTTACCTCTTGCAAATTTTATAAACACAAATCCGCATATTATTTCTGCAGGCTGTAGCTTAGGCGCTTATCATGCTGTAAATGTTGCAATGCGTCACCCACATTTATTTTGTAAAGTTGTTGGTTTAAGCGGACGATATGATTTAACAAAATCTAAAGGATATTTTAAAGACCTTTTAAGTGGTTTTCATAACGACTTTGTATACTTTAATATGCCAAATCAATATTTAAAAAATCTAGAAGACATTTATCTTATAGAACATTTAAAAAGGTTAGATATTGTGTTAGCTATTGGTAAAGAAGATACTTTTTTAGAAAGCAATTATTTACTCTCTACTATTTTAAAAGAAAAATCTATAACTCATCAATTATATGAATGGGAAGGAGAAGCTCATAAAGCTTGTTACTGGAGAAAAATGGTACCCTTATACTTTTAAAAATGAAATATTCTTTTAAAAAGTGCTTTTATAAATGGGTATGGAGATATTTTTAACAAGATTTGTAAATCTTCTTTTACACAAGTTTCTTCATCTAAAAATTTTAGAATTTTTTGTGTAGATGATTTTTTAAACATATCACTAAAAATTTTAGCTCCTAAATGATTTTTTTCTGTTAAAATATCAAGTAAAAGTAAATCATAATACCAGAATTTATTTTTTTTCTGAAAGTTTTTTAATGATTTTTCTTGTTTTAAATAGCCAATTAATTGTTCTGATTTTTTACTAATATTCTTAAACGTGAATCCTGTACTTGCTTTTGTCCAACCTCCTGCTGTACCAATATGTATGATGTTT
>CALHCK010000050.1 GCA_937936695.1 uncultured Polaribacter sp. | reverse complement strand
TAGTGAATTTAAATCAAAACGGTCATCAGTTTTTCTTACTCCTTTATCATCAATATAACTTAAACCATACCCAGTAAGTAGTCTGGTATCCCAGTTTATATTCTTTTTTTTGTAGTTAAAATCGTAGTTTACATTTATATTTCCTGCCACTGTGTTTTCTCCACCAGAAGCCCAGTTAGAAAAAGAAGATTGGTTAAAGATAAAAGCAAACCTACCATGAATTTTCCATTTAGGTTTTGGTAAAGTGTCTTGTTTCTTTTTCTGAGAAAAAACAGTATACGTTAGTGTAACTAAAAAAAACAATAGGAAGCTTTTTTTATTAAACATAAAAAAAGAGTTTATTACTTGGCTTTGTATAAAGGTACTGTAGAACAAGCCTCTCCAAACATAATAGATTTAGCAATAGGTTGTAATTTTTCAATTAAAAAACTATATGCAGAGTTTGGTATTGGCTTGTTTGCACATCCTTTTATAATTACTGGGCAATTAAGAAAGGGTTTAAGGTCTAAAAAACTAATAAGTTCTTGATAAATAACAGTTTCTAATAACTCTAAGTTACCAACAACAACTTTATTAGCAAAAGGTGTAATTTTAGAAGCTACTAGCATAAATGCCCAAGAGGGTATAATAGCATCTGCAGAGCATGAGATTGCTACAAACGAATTTTTATACTGAGACCAATTGTGGTTTTCTACAAAATTTCTAAAGTCGGTTTCTTTTAAAATTAACTCTTGGTATAACCAATCTTTAATATCAAAAACAACTCTTTTTCCTTCTGGATAAATTTCTTCTAAATCAAAAGTTTTTAACTTACTGTTAGCAACTCTGTTTACAATCTCTTTTGCCATTGTATTTGTTTTTTAATGGATTTTTAAAGTTTTAGAGAGTTTTTTAAAATGTTTTATTTACAACATTCCTAATTCTAATTTAGCCTCTTCACTCATCATATCTTGTGTCCAAGTAGGATCAAAAGTAATTTCTACTTCACACTCGTTAATTTGTTTTAAAGATTTTACTTTATCTTCTACATCTTTAGGTAAACTTTCAGCAACAGGGCAGTTAGGCGATGTTAATGTCATTAATATTTTGGCGTTGTTTTCTTCAGAAACAAAAACATCATATATTAAACCTAATTCGTATATATCTACAGGTATCTCTGGGTCGTAAATTGTTTTTAAAACTCCTACAATTTTGTCACCAATTTCTTCTAATTCTTTATCTGTCATCTTATTAGTCTTAATTTTCTAATTTTGTTTGTTGCGCAATTGCGTACATTTTAATGTGTTTTACCATAGATACCAAACCATTGGCTCTTGTAGGAGATAAGTGTTCTTTTAATCCTATTTTATCTATAAAATCAGTTTCGGCTGTTAAAATATCTCCTGGTTTTTGATTGGAATAAACTCTCAATAATAATGCCACAATCCCTTTTGTTAAAATAGCATCACTATCTGCAGAAAATTTAATAATATCATTGTCTAACTCAGAGTATAACCACACTTTAGATTGGCACCCTTTAATTAGGTTTTCGTCTAATTTGTGTTTAGTATCAATAATAGGTAAAGATTTTCCTAGTTCTATGATATATTCGTAGCGTTCCATCCAATCATCAAACATAGAAAACTCATCAATAATTTCTTCTTGTATTTCTTTGATAGTCATTTTTTAAACTTATTTTTGTGCTTTATAAAAAGTTTTATGCAGTTATGCGCTGCAAAATTACTGATTAAATTTAAGAAATGAGCAAATTATTAGCAGTTGGTACAGTAGCTTTTGATGCTATTGAAACCCCTTTTGGAAAAACAGATAAAATACTAGGTGGTTCTGGTACTTTTGTAGGTTTAGCAGCAAGTCAGTTTGATGTTGAAACAGCTGTTGTTTCTGTGGTAGGAGGAGATTTTCCGGAATCTTACATAGAAATGATGAATGCTAAAGGCATTAATACAGATGGAATTGAAATTGTTAAAGAAGGGAAAACTTTTTTCTGGAGTGGTAAATATCATAATGATATGAATTCTAGAGATACCTTAATTACAGAGTTAAATGTATTAGAAACATTTACTCCTGTAGTGCCAGAAAATTATAAAGATGCTGGTATTGTAATGTTGGGTAATTTACACCCTTTAACACAAGCTTCTGTTTTAGACCAAATGAATGAAAGACCAAAATTAGTAGTATTAGATACTATGAATTTTTGGATGGATATTGCTTTAGATGATTTGCATACAGTTTTAAAAAGAGTAGATGTTGTTACAATTAATGATGAAGAGGCTCGTCAACTATCTGGAGAATATTCTTTAGTAAATGCTGCAAGGAAAATCCATGAAATGGGACCAAAGTATGTAGTAATTAAAAAAGGAGAGCACGGAGCTTTACTTTTTAATGAAGGTAATATGTTTTTTGCACCAGCATTACCATTAGCAGAGGTCTTTGATCCAACAGGAGCAGGAGATACTTTTGCAGGAGGTTTTTGTGGGTATTTATCTAAAACAGAAAATATTTCTTTTGAAAACATGAAAAATGCAATTATTTACGGTTCTAATTTAGCTTCTTTTTGTGTAGAAAAATTTGGAACAGAAAGAATGCAAGAGTTAACAAAAGAAGAAGTAAAAAAACGTTTACAAGCTTTTAAAGAATTAACACAATTTGACATAAAAATGTCTTAAATTTAAATGCGTAGTTTTTTACTACGTTTCTTATAACAACAAAACAAAAAAATAAAAACAATGAGTGACGCTATTAAACACGAATGTGGAATTGCACTTGTTAGATTAAAGAAGCCATTACAATTTTACAAAGATAAATATGGTTCTGCTTTTTACGGAATTAATAAAATGTATTTATTAATGGAAAAGCAACACAACCGTGGGCAAGATGGTGCAGGTTTTGCTAGTATAAAATTTAATGTAGAACCTGGTACTAGATACATTAGCAGAGTTAGATCTAATCAACCACAACCTATACAAGATATCTTTGGACAGATTAACGGGCGTTTAAATAGTGTTTTAGAAGAAAACCCAGATAAAAAAGATGATGTTGATTGGCAAGAGCAAAACATGCCATATGTGGGTAATTTATTTTTAGGTCATGTACGTTACGGTACTTTTGGTAAAAATAGTTTAGAAAGTGTACATCCTTTTTTACGTCAGCGTAACTGGAGACATCAAAATTTAATGGTGGCAGGTAACTTTAATATGACAAATTCTAATCAAATTTTAGAAGAGTTAATAGAGTTAGGTCAGCATCCAAAAGAACTTACAGATACAGTAACAGTAATGGAAAAAATTGGTCATTTCTTAGAAGATGAGGTTGCAAAACTATATCAAAAAGCTAAGAAAAAAGGCTACAATAAAAGAAACGCATCTTCTTATATAGAAGAAAACTTAAATGTAAAAAAAGTTTTAAAAAGATCTTCTAGAAGTTGGGACGGAGGGTATGCAATGGCTGGTTTAATTGGTCATGGTGATGCTTTTGTATTAAGAGA
>CALHCK010000049.1 GCA_937936695.1 uncultured Polaribacter sp. | reverse complement strand
ATACTTTTAGTAAAAGATAAACCAATTCCACTACCTTGACTTTTAGTAATATGATTTTTTGATTGAAAAAAGCGTTCAAAAATTCGATTAATATCTTTTTGTGGTATTCCAATTCCAGTGTCAGACACTTCAATTATTAGAGTTTGGTTTTCTAGATAAGCTTCTAAAGTTACAGTTCCGCCAGAAGGTGTAAATTTTAAGCTATTGGTAAGTAGATTATTAATAGATTTAGAGAACATATAATCATCAACTTTAAATGCTAAACTTTCGCTATTATTTATAATAGAAAAACTAATACCTTTAGAGGTAAACAACTCTTTAAAATTAGTGTAATGTTTATTTAAAAAAGTACAAACATTTATGTATTTAGTTTTTAATCTAAACTCATTGGTGTCTATTTTGCTTAGGTCTAAAATGTTATTAATAATATCATTAATTTGTTCCGATTGATATTTTATAACATTAATCTGCTCTTGTGTTTTGTCTTTTGATGTGTTTAAGTCAATTTGAGAAGCATGTCCTTGTATAAGGGTAAGTGGTGTACGAATTTCGTGAGATAAGTTTACAAAGAAATGTGATTTAAATTCATTAAGCTCAGTTAATTTTATTTTTTGCGTTTTTAGTTTCTGTTCAGAGGCATTATTGGTTTCAATTAAAAAAAGAGTAATAAGAAATAAAATTATAAAGAACACAGAAAAATGGCTTTGATTTACATTTATGCCATTTTTTAAATGCATAACATCAAGAAAAAGGAAGATAGAAAGGCACAGATATATAATTGGCATTGTTTTAGAATCAAAAATAATAAGTGATACTAAAGGTGGTATAATGTAAAAAAACTCTGCATGTACATCTGGTGAGATATATACATCAAAAATAAAGCAGGTTAAAAACGAGGTGAGTATAAATAATGTTTTAGCCAATTTATATAGATAGATGGATTGTAAATAGAAAACAAAAATAAAAATAGAGGTGGCTGCCAAATAACCAATAAGAGATGCTTGACTAATAAGCCTTTCATCAAAAAAAGAACCTAAAATAACAACTTGAATAAAAGAAATAAGGTGTAAAACACAGATAATATTCACCAAATAGATTTTTTTTTCGGTGTTTGGTTTTGTGCTGCTGGTTATCCCTATCCTTAATATTGGTGAATTTAAGAGTCTTTTAAGACATGTCTTTATCATTTAAAAATCGTATTTTATTTGTGTACTGCAAAAAAGACTCTTTATTATAATACCAATTCTTAATATAGGTGTGTTTAGTAGTTGGTTATAAATTGTTTTCAACATCTTTTAAAGATTCCATTTTTAGCAAATGTATTATTCTTCAATTAAATGTAATAAACTTTCCTTATACAAAACACACAATTGAATCAAATGGTTGTTTTTTGACTCAAATGATTGTTTTATGGAGCGAATGGATGGTTTTTTGAACTATTTAAAACATTTTTTAAAAGTAGTTTTGAAGTGTTAAAAATTAAACACAACTTTATGAAAACAAAATTACTTTTATTAATTACATTAATTACAGCTTTAGGTCATGCACAGATTTTTGACTGGGATAATGCGAATATACAGGGCAATCGTGTAAATCCAAACTCGTTGGCGGTTGAAAATATCAATAATATAAGTGCAGGGTTTAGAGTAGAAAATAACACACCTATTCTTCTACTAACTGGAGCTTCAGGAAATAAAGTTATTAATCAGCAGCCTGAACCAGCAGCATATCTTTCGTTTGACCCAGGTATTAACATACAAAGCATTGAAGTATTTGAGGTAAATACAAGTGGAGGATGGAAAATTACACCAATAAGAGCGGGATCAGGTTCTGTTGTAAATATACCTCAAAACCAAAATGCACAAACAATAACACTCAACTGGACTAATGTATCCGAGATAAAAATAGAACCTGTAAATGCAGGTGATTTAGATGAATATGGTATAGATAAAATTATGTTTACACCCTGTGTAGTAAATATTCCTGATGCAAATTTCAAACAGTATCTACTGGCAATTCCTGGATTAGATGCTAATAGGGATAATGAAATACAGTGCTCTGAAGCTGCAGGATATACAGGGATTTTACAAGTAGAAAGTTTTGGAAGTCCCATAACTGATATAACAGGGATAGAAGCATTTACGAGTGTAATTAATATGACTTTTTACAATAATAATTTAACAGCTATAGATCTTAGTAGTAATCCTTTGTTACAAGCGGTAGATATACAACAAAATAACACCCTTACTTCTATAGATTTATCTGCTAACCCAGCACTTCGGTTTGTAGCCATACTAGACAACACTAATTTAACACAAATAAACATAGCAAGCGGAACAAACACCAATATTAACTCATTTGGTGCAACAGGAAATACTAATTTAACTTGTATTCAGATAGACACAGGATTTACACCTGACCCTAGGTTATGGGAAAAAAACCGTCAGGCAAGTTATAGTACAAATTGCAGCTCGGTATGCAACGTAAACATCCCAGATGCCAACTTTAAAGCGGCATTGCTTGCAGATACCACAATTAACATCGATGGAGATACAGAGATTAGCTGTGCAGAAGCAACTGCTTTTACGGGTACTGTAAATGTTTCTAATAAAAATATTGCTGATTTAACAGGAATTGAAGCTTTTACTAATATTACTGGCTTATGGTGCTTTAATAATCAATTAACCAGTTTAGATATTTCTAATAATACAGCTTTAGGAGTCTTCTTTTGTGGTTCTAATTTATTAACAAGTTTAGATGTTTCTGCAAATACCAATTTATTTTATCTTTCGTGTCAAAATAATAATTTATCTAGTCTAAATATAGCTAACGGTAATAACACTAGCTTTATGGATATTGTTGGGACACCTCGTGAAGGATTTAATGCTAAAAATAACCCAAATCTAACCTGTATACAAGTAGATGATGTAGCCTTTAGTACTTCAAATTGGCCATTTAAAGACGCTACAGCAAGTTATAGTACAAATTGCAGTGGTAGTTTAAGTGTCGATGCGTTTAACAGTACTTCTAATTCAGTCTCTTTATATCCAAACCCAAGTACTTCGATTTTAAACATAGAGATGTCACAAAACTTAAAACGAGCTACTATTTATTCTGTTTTAGGAGCTGAGGTTTTAACAACCACATCTAATACTGTAACTACTAAAAATTTAGACAACGGGCTATATCTTATTAAAATAGAAAGCATAACAGGAAATGTTATCACCAAACGTTTTGTAAAAGAGTAATACATATTTAGTCAATCATTTAAGTTGGATGCGTTTAAAATATGTATTCAACTTAATGTTTTAATTATTATAACATTATGAAGGCAATCTTTTTTTTAATTATTTCAATATGCATCGCTTCGTTAGGGTTTTCACAAAATGTAAATATTCCTGATCCGAATTTTAAAAATTATTTATTAAGTACACCTGTAAATACGGATCTAGATTTTGAGATTTCTGTAGAAGAAGCGAATGCATTTACTGGGCTTTTATACATTGTAAACACCCCTACTATTACGGATTTAACGGGGATAGAAGAATTCCATAATCTTAGATGGTTAAGATGTATTAGTACTTCACTAACAAGTATAGATTTGTCTAATAATACGGCTTTAGAACAATTATGGATTCCTGACAATACATTATTAACAAACATAGATTTATCGGTCAATACAGCTTTAGAAGAACTATGGGTTTCTAATACTCCATTAACAAGTTTAGATGTATCTGTAAACACAGCTTTAAGAACTTTAATTTATGCTAACATTACTTTTTTAAATTTAGATTTGTCTACTAATATAAATTTAACCAGATTAAATGTAGAGAATAGTGCATTGACAAATTTAAATATAGCAAATGGGAATAATTTAAACTTTGATGTTCTTAATTCAAATTTTACTAATAATCCAAACTTAAACTGTATACAAGTAGATGATTTTACTTATGCCAATGCCAATTGGTCTGCTTTAAAAGATGCCATAGCAAGTTATAGTACAAATTGTTCTACTTTAAGTGTAGGTGAGGTTAGTTTAAACAACTCGGTATCTATATACCCCAACCCAACCACTTCTATTTTAAATATAGAGATGTCACAAAATTTAAAACAAGTACAAATTTTTACATTGTTGGGTAAAAAAATACTAGAAACAAATAACACTGTTTTAAATCTAAGTAATGTTTTATCTGGAGTTTATATATTAAAAGTTGAAAATACAGAAGGAAAAATAGCAGTTAGAAAAATAGTAAAAGAATAGTTGTTTTTAAAGAAGTCGAAAAAATAAATTTTTCGACTTCTTTTTTGTAATAACAGTTTTGGTCAATTATTGTTATTAATAAATTAAAAATTAGTTATTTGTAGAGAGATTATGGTGGAGCAAGAAAATTAGTTATTTCGGCGTTTGGTGTTTAATTTTTACTAGCAATAAGTTTCTCTAAAATAGATTCTACACCTAAATTATTGTTGCTTTCGGTACCATAATTTGCAATTTCTTTAATGTCTTCATGGGCATTTTTCATAGCAAAACTAAAATCTGCTTCTTGCATCATTTCTATGTCATTATGGTAATCACCAAAAACCATAGTTTCTTCTTTTTTTACGTTTAAAATTTTCTGAACCTCACGTAAAGCACTTCCTTTGTTGGCGCTATCTACAGAAATATCTAACCAATTTTTACTAGAGATTTTAATTAATAACTCGTTAGAAAATTCTTTAACTTTTGGGTAGATAAATTCTTCTGAAGATTTATTATGATAGATTGCTATTTTTAAGAAATCGTCTTTACCAGTAATTGTTGTTAAATCGTCTACAATTTTATAACTGTTATAATATTCTTGAAAAAGATTGATGAAATTTTCATCAGTAGATTCTATAAAAGCATTGTTTTTACCACATAAAACAATGTTAACGTCTTTTATTGTTCTTAAAATAGGGATGATTTTTTTGATTTTTTCATCAGAAAGTACATTAAGTACTAATAAATCGTCTCCTTTTTTTGCCAATGCTCCATTTTCAGCAATCACATAAATTTCGTCTTTAATGGTAGCTAATTTATCTACAATGCTATGATATTGTCTACCACTAGCAGCACAAAAAATAATGTCTTTACTTTGTAATTGTTTAAATAATTTAAAGAATTGGTTACTTACTTCTCCTTTAGTGTTTAATAGCGTTCCGTCCATATCAGAAACAACTAATTTCACTTTAGATAGATTCATAGAATCGATTTTTTTAAGATGTTTATAAGATTTTTTTTGTAGAATTTCTTTCTACTAAATCTGTTTTTACAACAATAGTTTTGTGTTCTTCTTTTTTACTAGCCTTACTTTCTAATCTATTAATAAGTATTTTAGCAGCAGTTGCTCCCATAGTTTCTCCATGTTGGCTAACTGTTGTCATTTTAGGACTAGAGTGTCTTGCTAATATTCCGTTAGAAAAAGAAATTACAGAAAAGTTTTCGGGTATTTTATAACCTTGTTTAATAGCTACTTTCATGGCTGCAATTGCAGAAGATTCATCGGTAGCAATAACACTATCTATAGCATTATCTTTAAGAATAGGCTCTAGTATTTTTTCGTAATTTTTGTAATTATCATTAATATTAATAATTAAATTTTTATTAACCTTAATATTATGATCTTCTAATCCTTTTAAGTAACCTAACTGTCTACGTCTTCCAATTTCTAAATTACTAATAGTAGAAATAAAAGCAATGTTTTTATGATTAGACTTTACTAAGTAATTAACGGTGCTCCTTGCACTGTCAAAATTATCTGTAACTACTTTGTCACAATTTATACTTTCTGCAACTCTATCAAACATAACAATAGGGGTGCCATTACTTAATACTTCTTTAAAGTGTGTAAAATTATTTTTAGTAATTGTTTCTTGTGCAAGCGATAAAATAAAACCATCTATACTTCCGTTAGAAAGCATTTCTATAGTTTCTACTTCTTTTTTAAAAGATTCGTTAGAAATACACGAAATAATTTTATAACCTCTTTCATTAGCTACTTTTTCTATACCATTAAAAACCTGAGCAAAAAAGTAATTTAACATATTAGGAATAATAATTCCGATAGTTTTTGTTTGCTTATTTTTTAAGCTAAGTGCATTAAAATTAGGTTTGTAATTGTTTTCTTTTGCGTATTTTTTTATTTTCTCTTTTGTACTTACGCTAATTTCATAGCTATCGTTTAATGCTTTAGATACTGTAGAAATAGATACATTAAATTCTTTAGCAATGTCTTTTATGGTAAGTCTTTTCATTAGTTGATTAGAAAATTTACATCTAAAGTACAAAAATCAGATAATATAGCGGCTTAAATAAATTATTTTACAATTTTATAATGTTGTTTGTTTCTGTACAATTCTAAAAATAAGAAACTATAAAGTATTACATACTCTAAACCAACAAACCACAAGTTTTCTTTCCAAGGAAAATTAGAATATGCTTGGTAACTAAAAATGATAACAATAGACCAAATAACAGGAAAACGATATTTTGTAAAAACACACAATATTAAAGGCGTAGCTATATACCAAGGGTGCAATGTTGTAGTTGTAAAGTAATAAAAACATAACCCAAATAACGTAGCTGTTAGAAGTTGTACTAAAGTTTTATTTTTTCTGAAAAAAGTAATGTAAGCTAAAAAAAGTATGGTAATAACCGGAGTTATTTTACCAATAATAGCAATCTCATTATAACCTCTAAATAAGTAACCAATTTCTCTAAATATATAATAGAAGCTAGCATTAAACTCAAAATTACGAAACCACAAACCTACAGAATTACTATAATTTGCAATTAATTCAGACGAATAAAAAGGTAAAAATAAGGCAATGGTAGTTAGTATTGTAATTGCGTAAAAACTAATTAGTTGTTGGGCACCTTTAAACCAATTGTTATTGTTTTTTGTAAACCATTGATAAAATAAAGGTAAGAATAACAACGGAATTAATTTTACAGATATAGAACAAGCTAATAGAATTGCCGCAAAAATCCATTTTTTTTGAAGTAGTTTATAGAAACTCCAAACTAAAAAGAAAAGCATTACAGGTTCAAAATGTAAATTACCGGTCATTTCAATTATAATAAACGGATTTAAAGCATACCAAAATATATTTTTAGCAGGAAGATGTAGTTTTTCTAAAATTTTACCCGCAAAATAAACAATACCAACATCTGCTAAAATAATTAATGCTCTTAGTGCTATAATAGCACCAAATATACTTTTACTAGAAAACAAAGCAGCAATAAGAAAACATAATTGATTTATAGGAGGGTAATTGGTATAATGGCTACCATTCATAGGTCCCATTCCGTTATACAAATTATAAGCTTCAGCTATAGGTTGTGTACCTTCTGCTATAAAAGTTTCTGGTAATGATAAGTATGGATTTAGTCCGTTTAAAATCATTCTACCGTCCCATATAAATCGATAAAAATCTTGAGATAAATTAGGGAAAGAAAATAAAAAAACAAGTCTAAAAAGAAGTGTTAAACTAATTAGGGTAGTGGTGTTTATAGATTTTTCTTTCACAAAAAAATAAAAACAGCCAAATAAACCAAACCACAAAAACACTAATTTATTAAAATTAGTTCTCTCTAAATTATAAGCAAAAACAAAATAGAGAATAGTACTAATTAAAATTAAGACAATGTTTTTGTGTTTTGATAAAAATTGCATTATGCTTTAGAAAAAATAGATTTAAAAAATACGTAAGAAAAACCTATAAAAAGCATAAAGTGAAAAGGAAACAAACCAAAATCACCTCCTTGGTTACCAACAATAAAAGCACTGTACATACCAAATATAAAATAGATAGCTAATAATCCTTCTAATATTACGTGTACAGATGGTTTTTTCTTGATGTACTTATTATTTTTCCAACCGTCTTTTAACGTTAAAATATTAAATTTTGGTGTTCTAACAAATTCGCTTTTTTTACCACGATGACCTTCTAAAACAGCAATTGTATTGTGTAAAGAAAAGCCCATTGCAATAGAGAAAAAAGTAAAGAAAGACCCAATGTATTTTATAAATTTTACAAAACCACCACCATAAATACTTTTAAACATTTGCCAATAGCATATAAAAAATATAAGAGAACTTATTACAAAGAAGCTCATTACTAAAAAGTAATTTTTTAAGTGAGCATATTCATTTTTTATGTATAACATTGGTATACTTAAAATAGCTACCAAAAAAATACAAGTAAACATAGAGCTATTTAATAAATGTAATAAACTATGTATTTTAGTTTTTAAAGAGATGTTTTTACTAACAATAACACGCTTCATCATTTTCTGAAAATTCTCTGCGCCACCTTTATTCCATCTAAATTGTTGCGATCTAGCTGCACTAATAACAACAGGCAATTCAGCAGGTGTAACAACTTGTTCTAAGTACTTAAATTTCCATTTTTTTAATTGTGCACGGTAGCTTAAATCTAAATCTTCAGTTAAGGTATCTCCTTCCCAATTACCAGCTTCATATATACATTGCTTTCTCCAAACACCTGCAGTACCGTTAAAATTTATGAAATGTCCTTTACTATTTCTACCAACTTGCTCTAATGTAAAATGTGCATCTAAAGCAAAAGCTTGTATTTTAGTTAATGTAGAATAATTTCTGTTGATGTGCCCCCAACGAGTTTGTACAACCCCAATATTTTCATCTTTAAAATAAGGAACAGTTTTGTACAACCAATCAGGTTCAGGTAAAAAATCAGCATCAAAAATAGCTATAAATTCTCCTTTACAAATAGCCAAACCTTCTTTTAAGGCACCAGCTTTAAAACCTTGTCTATTGGTTCTTTTAATATGTTGAATATCTAAACCTGTAGCTTGTAATTTTTTAATGTCTATTGCTGTAGATACCACAGATTCGTCTGTAGAATCATCTAATACTTGAATTTCTAATTTTTCTCTGGGATATTCTAGTTTTGCAATGTTTTCTAATAAACGTTTCATTACATACAACTCGTTATAAACAGGTAGTTGTATGGTTACATATGGTATTTCATCTGCATTAGCAAAGTTAAACTTTATAGAATTGTCTACTTTTTTTCTTGCTTTTAGGTAATTAAACAATAAGTTTAATTGCGCCAAAGCATACATAAAAATAAGAATTAATGATATTGAGTAAACAAAAATTATGATATAAATAAGTACAAACATTATTTAAAACTGTATTTAAAAATCCAACCTAAAATTTTAACACCGGCAAATATAGTTCCTTTTACGGTACCAGAAACTTTTGAAACGCCAATTCTGTTTCTGTATTTAACACCTATTTCGGTGTAACTTAGCTTTTGTTTTAACGCCTTTAACTGCATTTCTACAGTCCATCCATACGTTTTGTCTTCCATTTTTAAATCTAAAAGCTTATTGTATTTTATAGCTCTAAACGGACCCAAATCTGAGAATTTAGCACTAAAAAATAAGTTCATTAAAAAAGTAGCTAACCAATTACCAAATACCTGTTGAGGTGTCATTGATCCTTTTTCTCTTAATTTTTTTACACGTGCACCAATAACAAAATCTATATTATTGTTAATAATTGGTGCAACAATTTCTGTTAATTGTTCTGGATAATCAGAATAATCACCATCTAAAAATACAACGATGTCTGGTTTAGTTTCTTGTTTGGCAATGTAATCCATCCCTTTTAAACAAGCATAACCGTAACCTTTTCTGTTTTCTGTTAGTACAGTAGCACCTGCTTTTTTTGCATTTGTTTCTGTATTATCTGTAGAGTTATTACTTATAACAATAACTTCTGTAACATTTTTAGGAATGTCTTTAATAACATTAGCTATAGAATCTTGCTCGTTATAAGCAGGTATAATTACTTTTATTATAGGTATCATTTTCTTAAATCATCAAGATTGTTTTCTGTCCTAAAGGATGAAAAATCTGTCCACTCTTTTAATTTTTTATTATTCTTGTATTTAGAAGCTTTTATGAGTTTTCGTTTTTCATAAATTAGGCAATAACCATTTTTTTGATTGTCTTTTAACTGACATTTATGGTTGATAACACCTTGCATATCATAATACACCCACCATTTGTTTTTAGAACCTTCATCAAAATGACCTTCTTTTTCTATGGTAGAATTTGGAGTGTAAAAATACCAATAATTAGTTTCTAAATTATCTTTAAAATGACCTTCTTTTTTTAGGTTGCCGTTTATGTAATAAAATTTCCAAAACGCTGTTTTTTTATCATTAATAAGCCAACCTTCTTCTTTTATTTGACCATTTTGATAATATTCTTTGTGATATTTTTTTTGACTAAAAGCACAAAAAGAAAAAAAAATGAATAAAAACGAAAAGATCTTTGTCATAAGTATGTGAAGTATATAAAACTCAGCAAACATACTAAAATGTGAGCTGAGTTTTATAAGTCTAATTTGTTAATGTTTATTTACTAAATCCATTAGGTCTACATCATTACCTAATAAAACATCTGTTGGATTTATACGACCGTTTTCAGGACCATTTTCTAATTTTAATACTCCTCTAGGGCAAACAGCAGAACATACACCACATCCTACACAACTTGCACGAACAATGTTTTCTCCTTTTTGAGCATAAGATCTAACATCAATTCCTTGTTCACAATAAGTAGAACAATTTCCACAAGAAATACACTGACCACCATTTGTAGTAATTCTAAATCTAGATTTGTAACGTTGTACTAACCCCATGTATGCAGCTAACGGACAACCAAATCTACACCAAACTCTGTTTCCAAAAATTGGATAAAAACCAGTACCAATAACACCTGCAAACCAAGAACCAATTAAGAAACTATACGTGTCTTTTATCCATTGAGATTTTATACCTATTAATGAATCTGTACCTGAAAAGTAACAATATAATGTTACAACTGTCATTACTAAAGAAAATACTAAAACAGAGTGAATTAACCATCTTTCTAATTTCCAAGCATTCATACTTTTATTAGAGTGTTGTCTGTATGGATCTCCTAAAGTTTCAGCCAAACCACCACAACCGCAAACCCAAGAACAGTACCATCTTTTTCCGAAGAAATATACCATTACAGGTACAATAACTAGTGTTAATAAAATACCCCATACTAAAATAAAGATACCAATACCACCACTGCTTCTAAGTTTATCTAAATTCCACTCGAAAAAGAAGTCATAGTCTAACGGAAAAGCATTTTTAAAGTCGTACCCAGGCATATTTAAGCTTGTCATAATTTCTGGAATTAAGAAAGCAAAAACAATTTGAAAAAATAAAACAGAAGTAGTTCTTACAATTTGATATTTGTTGTGTCTATATTTAATGTACATTCTTGCACCCATTACTAACATAATAGTACAG
>CALHCK010000048.1 GCA_937936695.1 uncultured Polaribacter sp. | reverse complement strand
TTTTTTTTCTGAAAGTTTTTTAATGATTTTTCTTGTTTTAAATAGCCAATTAATTGTTCTGATTTTTTACTAATATTCTTAAACGTGAATCCTGTACTTGCTTTTGTCCAACCTCCTGCTGTACCAATATGTATGATGTTTTTAGAATTATTTTTCCAAAATTGATAACATGTCATAGGAATACTCCCCTGTTCTCTTTCTAAAATTTCAAACTCTTTTATTCCTTTATTTGATAGATAATTTTCTATTTCTGTAACATATTCTTTATAAGGTAATAATGTAGATGAAAACAAAGTATATTCAAATAAAGCCATATTTTTAGCATAAGGCAGCACATACATAAAACGAGTATTACTTTTTTGAGATACCGTAAAATCCATAAAAGTTGCTGTAGTATCGTTAAAAAAATCTTGTTTTGTTTTCACAAAAAAACCTACAAAATGCTGTTTTAAAACAGGATATTTAATTTGTTTTAAATAATCGTTATTTAAAATAATGCTATTTATAACAACTTTACTAAAAAACGTATTTGTATCGGTAAAAACAGTTGCTTTGTCTGCTTGTTGCTTAATATTTGATACAGTATTTTTAGAAAAAGTTATGTTTTCTTTAGTGTCAATTAAATTCCAGACAGTATTATAAAAATCAATACTCTTTATCATTTTATACTGATAAGGAGCAATGCTATCATCTTTACAAAAACCTTCTGATTTAAATGCTATTTTTTTCCATGAAGTGGTTAAAATACCATCCCATTCTCCTTCAGAATCTTCCCAAAAGCACCAGGTTCTATCGTTTTTAGATTTCTTTTCTACATCTATTATCAATATGTTTTTATCATCAAAAAAAGTGTCTGAACACATTCTATAGGCGGTCATTAAACCAGAGGCACCAGCGCCTACAATAATGTAATCGTACAACTTATTCATGTAGAATTTTATAAATACTCTTTAAAATATTTAACAGGTACATATAACATTCCAAAGCACTGACTATCTTCTTTACCCATATTTTTATGATGTACTTTGTGTGCTTTACGTAAACCTTTTAAATACCAATTGTTGGTTTTTTTAAACCATTTAAAACGTTGATGAATTAAAACATCATGAATTAAAAAATAAGCAATACCATAAAAAAGAATTCCTAAACCAATAAAAAACAGAAAGGTATATTCTGTATAAGTTCCCGTAAAAAACAATGCCATACTAGGTATTGCAAACACAATAAAAAAAGCATCGTTTTTTTCAAAAACATGTGGGTATCCTGGTTCGTGATGATCTTCATGTAAGTACCAACCAAAACCATGCATAACATATTTATGTGTACACCAAGTAATACACTCCATAAAAGCAAAAACGCAAAGTGTAATTAATGCATATATCATTTAAATAATATTTAGTTTGTATTTAACGTAACTTCTTGCTAATAAATTTATTTTCATAGGATCTGAAATACGTATTCTAGTATCCATAATTTTTTCTGAAGGCACAGATTTTAATTTTTTTAACAAACGTCTGTAGTATCTGTATGCCATATATACACCAAATTTAGCTTCTGCAGGTAATTTTAAAATTCCGTTAGTATACGCATAATCAAAATCGGCTTCTATTTCATCAATAATTAACTGTTTAGAGTTTGCATTTAATTGCCCTAAGTCTACATTCGGAAAATAAGAACGGTTTAGTACTTCGTAATCATCTTTTAAATCTCTTAAAAAATTTACTTTCTGAAACGCAGAACCTAAACGCATTGCGGCATCTTTTAACTCGTCATACCTTTTAGTATCACCATCAACAAAAACCTTTAAACACATTAAACCAACAACATCTGCCGAACCATAAATATACTCGTCATATTCAGCTTTTGTTTGGTATTGAGTTTTGTGTAAATCAGCTTTCATACTTTTTAAAAAAGCTTGTACCATATCATCTGGAATCTGATACTGATTTACTGTTTTTTGAAACGAATTTAAAATAGGATTCAAGCTAATTCCTTGTTCTTTCGCTAAATAATAATCACGTTCAAAATTAGCCATTAAGATTTCTTTGTCGTAATTATGAAAAGTATCTACAATTTCATCTGCAAAACGAACAAAACCGTAAATGTTGTAAATATCTTTTCTAATTTTTGGTGACAACATATTTACAGCCAAAGAAAACGATGTACTATAACTTTTAGTTACCAACTTACTACAGTTGTAGGAAACACTATCAAATAAATCTTTCATAACTATTTACTGTTTTTTAATGATTAATTCTGATGCAATTTTACCCGATATTAACGCAGGTGGTACACCTGGACCCGGAACCGTTAACTGACCTGTAAAATACAAATTTTTTACCTTACTACTCTTTATATTGGGTCTTAAAAAAGCTGTTTGCAATAAAGTATTTGCCATGCCATATGCATTGCCTTTATAAGAGTTGTATTCTTTAACAAAATCTTGTACACAAAAAGATCTTTTAAAAAGTACATCTTGTTTTATTTTCTGCCCAGTTAATTTTTCAAATCTGTCCATTATTTTATCAAAATAAAGCGCCCTTAGTTCTGGAGTATCTTTTATACCTGGTGCTAAAGGAATTAAGAAAAAACCGGCTTCTTTACCTTCTGGAGCAGATGTTTTATCTGTC
>CALHCK010000047.1 GCA_937936695.1 uncultured Polaribacter sp. | reverse complement strand
TGAGACTGGTGTTCGTTACCAAATGTATCATGCAATAGTATTACTATTTGTAAATGTTTATGACGGATTTACTGTTTCTAGAAAAAATGCAATTACTTATGTTTTTTTAATAGGAATTTTGTTTTTTTCTGGCTCTATTTATGCTATTCATTTAACTTCTGTTACCGCTAAATCTATTTGGTTTATTACGCCTTTAGGTGGTTTGTTATTGATAGTTGGCTGGTTGTTAATGTTAGTGTCTTTTTTAAAAAAGATAGCAAAAAAGTAATGCTAAGTTTTGTTGTATGAATATTGATATTAATTGTGATGTTGGTGAGGGAATAGAAAACGAATATTTACTAATGCCTTATATTTCTTCTTGCAATGTTGCTTGTGGAGGACATTTTGGTGACGCAAATTCTATTGATAAAACACTTGAGTTAGCTGTTAAAAATAATGTTTTAATTGGGGCGCACCCTTCTTTTCCTGATAAAGAAAATTTCGGGAGAAAAATTATACAAATTTCTAATGAAGATTTAAATACGAGTATTAAAAATCAGTTAGATGTATTCTTACAGAGAATGAGTGGTTTTCATCAAAAAATGCATCATATAAAACCACATGGGGCTTTGTATAATTTAATAGCAGTAGATAAAGTAGCTGCACTACATTTTATAGAAAGTATAAAAGATTATACAGATGGTGTTTTTTTGTATGTGCCGTATAATTCGGTGATAGCTAAAGTGGCTAAACAAAATAATATTGCTATTAAGTATGAGGCTTTTGCAGATAGGTCTTATAATAATGATTTGTCATTGGTGGCTAGATCCCATGAAAAAGCATTATTAACAGATAAAGAAGAAGTGTATAATCATATTTATAATATGATTGATAAAGGTGTTGTTAAAACGATATCTGGATTAGAAAAAAAAATAATTGCGGATACTTTTTGTGTGCATGGAGATAATATTGCTTCTTTAGAGCTGCTAAATTATTTACATTGTAAATTTATAGATAACGGAATAACAGTTGGGCAATAATATTAGATATTCTTCTTTTGGGGCACACGCTATTTTAATAGCGTGGGAGGCTATTATTAGTGAAAAAATATTAGAGGACATTTTATCTTTTAAAAATAAAATTACTGAATTTAAAAAAGGTAGATATACAGATTTAGTTATTGGTTACAACTCTTTAACCGTTTTGTATAATACTGAGGTTGTTGATTTTGAAAGAGAAGTAAATTCTTTAAAAGAGATTTATAAAGTAAATATCCAAAACAATAAATTAACTAACTATTTGTGGGAAATTCCTGTATGTTATCATCCTGAATTTGGGATTGATATTAATGATGTTTCTAAAAAGTTACAAAAGACAAATAACGATGTTATTGAACTTCATACTCATAAAATTTATACGGTTTTCTTTATTGGGTTTTTACCTGGGTTTATGTATTTGGGAGGATTAAATAATGAATTGTTTTTTGATAGAAAACCAAATCCAAGATTAAAAGTACCTAAAGGATCTGTTGCAATTGGAGGACAACAAACGGGAGTATATCCTATGGAATCTGCTGGAGGGTGGAATATTATAGGCAGAACTCCAATTTCTTTTTTTGATATTGATAAGACAACTCCTTGTTTTGTAAAAGCAGGAGATCAGATAAAATTTAAAGCTGTTTCTAAGGCTTCTTTTTATGAAATAGCATCTAAATTAAAGCAAAAAATATATCATATAACAAAAACTGTATTGCATGGTTAAAGTTTTAAAGGTTGGTTTGTATGGTGCTGTTCAGGATGCTGGTAGAAACGGATTTGCTTCTATAGGAGTGCCTATTTCTGGAGTAATGGACAGATATTCTTTTACAATTGCCAATAGTATTGTTGGTAATAGTTTGCAAGAAGCTGTATTAGAAGTAGTGTTTGGAGGAATGAAATTACAGTTTTTAGAGGATACATATATTTGCATTTCTGGAGGAGATTTTTCACCAAAACTAAATGGAGTAGCTGTAACGTTAAATTCAAGAATATCAATAGTAAAAGGAGCTATTTTGTCTTTTGGTAAAGTAAATTATGGTGTAAGATGTTATATTGCTGTTAAAGGAGGTTTTTTAACCAAAAAGGTAATGGGTAGTAGTAGTTATTATCAAAATATAACAGAAAGTTATAGGATTAAAAAAAATGATATTTTGCCTATTGGTAGTGTAAATCATTTTATTAAAAGAACTAACGCTAGCGTAAAGATTGCTCAATCTCATTTTACAAATCAGGAATTAATGTGTTATTTAGGTCCTGAATTTTATTTACTTAATGATACTCAAAAAAAGAAATTGTTTCAGCAAACATTTTCTATTTCTAAAGACAATAATAGAATGGGGTATCGTTTAAATGAAACTATAAAAAACACCTTAGTATCTATTTTAACATCTGCTGTTTTACCAGGTACAGTACAATTAACTCCGTCTGGTAAATTGATAGTTTTAATGAGAGATTGTCAGGTTACAGGAGGATATCCGAGAGTGTTACAACTAACAGAAAGAGCAATAAACATCTTGTCTCAAAAAACAACAAATGATTCATTTAAATTTAATAAAATTAGCATTTGAGTCAATATTTCATTTTAATGAGTTAAAGTAAACTTTTTAAATATTTTAGATTTGTGGTATATAAATATTATAAGTTTAATTTAAAAATAAAAAAAGATGAGTAATAATAGTAATACAGCATTAGGTATATTAGCAGGAACCGTAATAGGAGCAACTTTAGGAATATTATTTGCACCTGATAAAGGAAAAGATACAAGGAAAAAAATTACTGAAGAAGCTACAAATGTTAAAGATAAAATAAAAGAAACAGCTACAGAAGTAAAAGAAAAAGTTACATCGTCTGTGCTTAACAATAAAGAGAGTTTAGACACTCAAATAGAATCTGTTGTTTCTGATATGAGCCATAAAGCAGAAGATGTTATTTCTGTTTTAGAAAAGAAATTAAAGGAGCTAAAAGAGAAAAATAGGAAGTTGCAAAAAACTGCATAATTCATGGAGATTATAGATAAAATAAATAACTCAACAAATAAGGGTACAGATACCGGTAAAAAATATTTAGAGGCGTCTTACAAATACGCAAAACTTAAAACGTTTTACCTTTCTGCATTATCAATAACTACAGTTTTAAAGCTATTTTGTATTGGTGGTTTGGTGTCTATAGCTCTTATTTTTTTATCGTTTGCAGCGGCAATTTACATTGGAGATTATTTTGCTAATTTAGCAATTGGTTATTTAGTTATTGGTTTGTTTTATCTAATATTATCATTAATCATATATGCAAAAAGAAAATATTTAGAAAAGATTATACTAAATAAAATGTCTAAAATATTTATAGAAAAATCTTAAAAATAAATATGAAAATTTACAATAGTTTTTCTGAAATAGAAAAAGATTTAAAAAAACTACAGTTAGAAAAAGAGATAGCTATTGAAGAACTTAAAATTGTAAAACACGATTTTGAAGCTTACACAAAACCTATAGTGTGGGTAAATAAAGCTTTAAAATATCTTAGTAAATATGGAGTTTTACTAATGATTAAGAAAATGTTTAAGTAAAAATTAATTTTTTAATTTAAAAAAGTCAAATCAAAAGATTTTGAAGACTTTATGGAAGAAATAGATTAAACTTTGTTTTAAAGACTAAACTAAACTACGTATTAACTTTAGCGAATATTACGAATATTAGCCTCAGTTTTTTACTCCACTATTTGATTTATGTGATGTTCCAAATGATCAACATAATCTTCAATTAGAAACCTTAAATCCGAAATATTACCTTTCTCTAATTCAACTTGATAATTCAAAGTTTTTTCAGTTTGTAATTTTATCAAATACTTTATTCGACTATTTATGGATAACCAAAAATCAACAATTTCTTTGGTTTTAGCATTCTGATAGTCATTCACTTCAACTAATTCGTTCTGCTTATATCTTTTTAATATATAAGGTTTTTTTTCAAATTGTATTTCCGTAAATCTTTGTAGATTATTAATTCCAGAATCAATCAAATGACCTAAAATCTCTTTTTTTGACCACTTATTGATAGTTGCTTTTTTACTCATCTCAGATTCAGAGGCCTGAGATAAATATTC
>CALHCK010000046.1 GCA_937936695.1 uncultured Polaribacter sp. | reverse complement strand
AGAAGACACCAATACTTTGTTATTTTTCCATTTTCCTTTTAAAGATTGTTTAGAAATTGGCTTTCCATCAGCATTTAAAAAATTTCCTTTATTATCTTTTTTAATTATTTTCATCTTTCCACTTTTAATAGCCTTTACAATAGTATTAATTAATACCTCTTTAGACATATTTTTATTAGCAGAAACTAATTTCAAACCCTGTTCGTTATTGTACAAATCCATTTCAGAAGAAATTTCATCAGGTACAATACCATCTTCTAATTTATTATTTTTAAAAGTTAAATAATTTTCTTTTTCGTGTGCTTTCCCTAAAGATCTTGCTGCAGACTCTCCTATTTCTTGACTTAATCTAGCCATCCAATATGCATGTCTAAAAGCATCTACTTGTCCTCCAGAAGCATCTCCGTCTAATAAATCTGATTTACCTATAGACGCTGCAACTTTATTAGTTTCTTTAGAAATTGCTAATGATTTTTTTGCTTTAAAAGGATGAAAAAACACCCAAGTTCTCTTAGGCCCTGATAAATCGAAAAAACTTTTTAAACTAGATTGAGAAAACATAGATATTGTACAAAATAAAAAACCTATAATTGCTATTCTTTTTTTCATTTACTGTTATAATTTTACTTGAAAAAATACGTAGTTATTAAATAACAAACACTACATACTAAGTATCAAATTTAGTAAAAATACGCTAATTTTTTACAAATATTTAAATAGTTAAACTACAAACTCCCAATAAATTAGATATTAATCAGAAATAAGGTAAATACAATCCTTTTTAAGAGTGTATCTTTGCAATACTAAAACAACTAATAAAAGTTTGTTTTTCAAATAGTTTCTATGACATTTAAAGACTTAGGCCTAAATGCTGCCATTTTAAAAGCTGTTGAAGAGAAAGGATACAGCAAACCATCTCCTATACAAGAAAAAGCAATTCCACATATATTAAACGGTTCAGATATTTTAGCCTCGGCGCAAACAGGTACTGGTAAAACAGCTGGTTTTACATTACCGGTATTACATTATTTAGCAGAAACTAAACACCCTAAATACAGACCTTTACGAGCATTAGTTTTAACGCCAACTAGAGAGTTAGCTGCTCAGGTGTATGATAATGTTAGAGAATACAGTAAACATTTAGACATAAAATCTACTGTGGTTTTTGGTGGAGTAAATGCGAAACCACAAATTGCTACTTTAAAAAGAGGTGTAGATATTTTAGTTGCAACACCAGGTAGATTACTAGACTTGCACGACCAAAAAGCAGTTTCTTTTAAAAGGATTAACGTATTTGTTTTAGACGAGGCAGACAGAATGTTAGACATGGGATTTGTTAGAGATATTAACAAATTAATTACTCTTATGCCTGCAAAACGTCAAAACTTAATGTTTTCTGCTACGTTTTCTAAAGACATAAAAAAATTAGCTGAAGGAATTTTAAATAATCCTATTGCTGTAGAAACTGCCCCACAAAACTCTACCGCAAAAAAGGTAACTCATAATGTTTTTAAGGTTGATAAAAAACGAAAAACAGAGTTTACAATTAAACTGATTCAAGAAAATAAATGGAATCAGGTTTTAATTTTTACAAGAACAAAACACGGTGCTAATAGGCTTACCGAAAAATTAATAAAATCTAAAATTTCTGCTGCTGCTATTCATGGAAATAAAAGCCAAGGAGCAAGAACAAAAGCTCTTAAAAACTTTAAAGATAATACCATACGCGTTTTAGTGGCTACAGATATTGCTGCCCGTGGATTAGATATACCTTTATTACCACATGTTGTTAATTACGAGCTACCTAATGTACCTGAAGATTATGTACATAGAATTGGTAGAACAGGAAGAGCAGGTGCAAAAGGAGAAGCAATTTCTTTAGTTTGTAGTGAAGAAACTGAATATCAAAATGAAATTGAAAAACTACTAAATGAAAAATTAAATTCTACTGTTGTAGAAGGTTTTGAGCCTACAGATACTGCAGCTCCTAAAAGAGCTGCTACTCAGAAAAAAGGGTCTTTCAAAAAAAACAAATCAAAGTCTGAAACTTCTACTTCTTCAAATAGCAGAAGTAAATCAAAAAGAAAACCACATTTTAAAGGTAAAAATACAACAAGTACATCGGGTCGTGGTAGAACCGGAGCTCCTAAAAAGAAACGTTTTTAATATTTAATAAAATACTTAAAATAAAACCTGCATTAAATTCTCTTTTACTTAGAGAATTTAATGCAGGTTTTTTAGTTGGTCTAAATTATAACTACATTTGTGTTAAACGCACTTTTATCATGAAATACGCACCAATAAACTCTGCTCTTTTTGTAAAAAATCGTACAAACTTTATGGCACAAATGAAACCAAAAAGTTTGGCTATTTTTAATTCTAATGATGTATACCCTGTTAGTGCAGATAGTACTCTTGCTTTTGAACAGCATAGAGATATTTTTTATTTAAGCGGAGTAGACCAGGAAGAAAGTGTGCTTTTTTTATTTCCAGATTGCCCTAACAAAAACCTTAGAGAAGTTCTTTTTGTTAGAGAAACCAACCCACATATTGCTATTTGGGAAGGAGAAAAATTATCTAAAAAAGCTGCCACAGAAACTAGTGGTATTACAACTGTTTTTTGGTTACAAGACCTAAAAAAAGTTTTGTTTGAAATGAGTGCTTATGCAGATACT
>CALHCK010000045.1 GCA_937936695.1 uncultured Polaribacter sp. | reverse complement strand
TCTTTATTTTCTTTTTGAGATAGTGTCTTAGGAAAATGTTCCATTACTTCAATATCAGAATTCATTATTTCTAATTCTTTTAAATCGCTTTCTGTCCAATTACGAAAACCGAGTCTTTCTGATGTAAATAAATAATCTTTTTTCATTTTTTATAGATTAAAATATTTTTTGTTTAACCAATTTTTAATCCGTTATCAGCTTTGTTTTCTGGTTGAATAAGAATCACATCATTATTATTACCAACGGCACCTAAAATTAAACATTCACTCATGATATTAGCAATTTGTTTTGGAGGAAAATTAACAACTGCAATTACTTGCTTACCTATTAAATTTTCTGGTTGATACCTTTTTGTTATCTGTGCAGAAGTTTTTCGTTTTCCAAATTCACCAAAATCTACAATTAATTTATAAGCTGGCTTTTTAGTTTCTTTAAAAACTTCGGCAGATATAATAGTTCCTATTCTCATATCAATTTTAGAAAAGTCGTTCCAACTAATATTTTTATTTTCAGTTTCCATTACAATTAATTTTTGGTTACTATTTCTTATCAATTGTTCTTCTTGCTCGTTTTATAATTTTTTCTGTTTCTTTTGTAGGTGATTCTTTTTTCCACTTATCACAAAGATCAATAACAAACATAGGTTGTGTTTTACTAGCGTCGTTTAACCAATTACCAACACTATCTTGAACATATTTAGAAGTATCCGATTTTAAGTTCTCTAAAATAGGTAAAGCCATTTCTGGGTTTTCTTTTAACAGGTCTATGTGTTTACACCAAACACCTCTGGGTCTAGTAGATTCGGTTGTAAACCTACGTATGTTTTCATCATCATTTTTTGTCCAATCTCTTAAAAAGGAAATAGATTGTTCTAAATTATTACTAATGCATGGTCTTAATGCCATCCATATTACTTCACGAACTCCAAAGTGTGTATCTGCAATTAATTTTTTAGATTGATGTAGTTGCTCTTCTATATTTAAATTTTGATTTAAAGATTTTAAATAAGGAGCATAACAGCGAATAGTATCTGATAAATGATTGCTTAAATTATTAAATATTGAATTAAACTCTTTAGAAGAAGTATACAATTCATAAATTGTTGTTCCTATCAACCTTGTTGTATTCATGGTAGAAGGTTTTTTTTGAAGTTTAATTTTATCGGTAATTAATTGTATGTTTTTTTTAGAGATACCAATTTCAGTAAAATTAGAATCGATGATTTTTAAGTGATCAACAGCTAACCATTCTGTTAAATTAACACTTTCTATTTTTCCTGTATTTAGTAATTCTAAAACATTTTCAGGAATATCTTGTGCTTTTCTAGCCCCTTTACGATTAAGTATTTCCTCTGTCATTTTTTAATTTTTTTAAATCCGCCAATAAATTAAGGCATAATAAAAAGCGAATATTTATTTAATACAATGTATTAATTTTAAGCTGTAATTTACAAAATAAAAAAGAAAAGCGACTTAAGGTTTCCCTCAAGTCGCTATTAGTAATAAATATTGGTTTAAATATTTTATTGTAGTTTTTCTAATAAAAGCTCTGCAACCAATTCAGAAGAAGCAGGGTTTTGTCCTGTTATCAATAAACCATCTTCAACAGCATAAGGATTCCAGTCTGCTTTTTTAGAATAAATACCACCATTATTTTTTAGCATATCTTCTACTAAAAAAGGAACAATAGCTGTTAGCTGTACAGCTTCTTCTTCTCCGTTAGTAAAACCGGTAACTTTTTTACCGTTTACTAAAGAAGTACCATCTGTGTTTTTTGTGTGTTTAAAAATACCAGGGGCATGACAAACAGCTGCAACAGGTTTGTTGTTTTTGTAAAAATCTTCAATTAAAGCAATCGAATTTTTATCTTCAGCTAAATCCCATAAAGGTCCGTGTCCTCCAGGATAAAAAATAGCATCATAATCAGCCTGATTTACCGAAGCTAATTTTTGTGTTTTAGCTAATGTTTCTTGCGTTGCAGTATCTTTGTTAAACCTTACTGTTGCAGGGGTTTGAAAATCTGGTTCGTTACTTTTGGGGTCTATAGGAGGTTGTCCACCGTTTGGAGAAGCTAAAACAACTTCAACTCCTTTATCTTTTAATAAATAGTAAGGTGTTGCAAACTCTTCTACCCAAAAACCAGTTTTAAAACCAGTATCTCCTAAATCTTCATGACTTGTTAATACAAATAATACTTTTTTCATTGTTATAATTTTTTATTTAAAGATAATTTAATTTCTGAATGTAAAATTATAACGAAAAGAAATTTTAAAAATTGATGTATGGTAATAAACCTAGTTACTTGCTAAATCTTTTCTTATTCTACTCAAGCTTTCTGTAGTAATACCAAGGTACGACGCTATGTGATAATTTTTTACACTCTGATCAATATTAGGGTAAGTATTTACAAAAGAAACATATCTTTCTTTTGCCGATTGCGATAATCCTGCTAAAATTCTTTTCTGAAAACTAGCAAAAGCTCTTTCCATTTTCTTTCTAAAAAAGGTTTCTAATTGCGGAATTTCTTTAAAAAGGTTTTCCATATTTTTTTTAGAAATTTTATATAAAGTAGCGTCTTGTATGCACTCTACATTCATTATTGCTTTGCCTGTTGTAAAAAAAGCTGTGTAGTCGCTTATCCACCAATCATTAATAGCAAATTGTAATGTATGTTCTTTACCAGATTTATCTATAAAATAAGTTCTTAAACACCCATTGCAAACATAGTATTGGTTATTAACTATTTGGTTGGCCTGTAATAGGGTAGTACCTTTTTTTAAAAAGATTTTTTCAATACTTGTTTCAATAAGTTTAACATGCTCTTGCGAAAAGGAGAT
>CALHCK010000044.1 GCA_937936695.1 uncultured Polaribacter sp. | reverse complement strand
TGCCACTGAAAAAACTCAAAATCAATTATCAAAATTAAAACTAGATTTAGAAGTTGCAAATAAGAAAGAAAACTCAATTTCTATTTTTGGTATGCAGGTTAGTAAAATAAGTTACAATCTTACTATTTGGTCTATAATTACAGTATTAATATTAGCCTTGTCTTATTTTATTTTTAAATTTTACAGAAGTAATACTCTAACAAAAGAAGCACAAAATAACTTATTAGATGTAGAGCAAGAATTTGATAAGCATAAAAAGAAATCTTTAGAAAGAGACCAGAAATTAAGAAGACAACTACAAGACGAAATAAACAAGCAAAGGAATTCTTAATAAACAACAATTTTATTTAATATATTATCACAAAAAAACCTTTTTTCATAAATTTTTACTAATAATACTTTTAACTTTAAATTATGCATATATATTTTGTAGCTTTAGTATTCTAAAAAAAAAGCTACAAAGTGAATATACTACACATAAGTGCAGAGTGTTATCCTCTTGCAAAAGTTGGTGGTTTAGCAGATGTGGTAGGTGCACTACCAAAATACCTACAAGCACTAAATACCAATAGCAGTGTAATAATGCCATATTACAATACTGCTTTTACAAAAAAGAATTCTTTTAAAGAAGTCTATAAAAACACGTTACAATTAGGTAATACTAGTTTTGAATATTCAGTTCTTTTATTGCCTAAAAATGTACTAGGTTTTGATCTTTTTTGTGTAAACATACCTAACTTGCTTTATCAAGATTATGTATACTCTAATAACGATACTGAAAGGTTTTTAGCTTTTCAGATTGCTACTTTAGATTGGATTATTACACTTGATAAAAAACCTGATTTAATTCATACTCATGATCATCATACAGGACTAATACCTTTTATGATATCTGAATGTTATAAATACGAAGTATTAAAAAACACACCTACTGTTTTAACTATACACAATGCGCAATACCAAGGATGGTTTTCTCATGATAAAGTTGGTTTAATACCTCCTTTTAATTTTAATAATGTTGGTTTATTAGATTGGAATGGTGTAATAAATCCGTTAGCGTCTGCTATAAAATGTGCTTGGAAAGTTACAACAGTTTCTCCTTCTTATATGGAGGAGTTAAAGCAAAAAGCAAATGGATTAGAAAATTTACTAAGTCATGAAAAAAATAAATGTTTAGGAATTTTAAATGGAATAGATTCGAAAGTTTGGAATACTGAAACCGACAATTATATAATAAAAAAATATTCTATAAAAACATCTAAATCTGGAAGACAAGCTAATAAAAAATGGCTTTGTAAAGAGTTTAATTTAGATATAAATAAACCTTTATTTGCTTTTATAGGTAGATTGGTTGGAGAAAAAGGTGCCGACTTATTTCCTGAAATATTTTTAAACGCACTTAAAAATAAAGACTTATCAATTTTATTATTAGGATCTGGTCATAAAGAAACTGAAGAAAAACTTATAAACCTTAAGAGTAACGATAATTTTAATGCCTATATTGGTTATGATGAAAAATTATCTCATATAATTTATGCAGGAGCAGATTTCTTATTAATGCCATCTAGAGTAGAACCTTGTGGATTAAACCAAATGTATGCTTTAAGATACGGTACAATGCCTATTGTAAATAAAATAGGTGGTCTAAAAGACACTATTATAGATATAAATGATAACGGCTATGGAATTTGTCATGAAGGAGTAACTGTAGACAATGTTCATAAAGCTATTATTAGGGCTACTAATTTTTATAAAAATCAAACTAAATACACAGAAAACTCAAAAGAGATGATGTCTATAGATAACTCTTGGCACAACTCTGCAACAGAATATTTAAACTTATACAAATCTTTAAAACAATAACTAATTTATGATTAATAACAGTGTGCTTTCAATAATTTTAGGTGGTGGCCAAGGCTCTAGATTGTACCCCTTAACAGCAGATAGATCTAAACCAGCAGTACCAATTGCAGGTAAATATAGATTGGTAGACATTCCTATTTCTAACTGTATTAATGATGATATTAAAAGAATTTATGTATTAACTCAATTTAATTCTGCTTCTTTAAATAAACATATAAAAAACACATACCACTTTAGTTTTTTTAGTCATGCTTTTGTTGATGTTTTAGCTGCAGAACAAACTATGCAAAGTGATAAATGGTTTCAGGGTACAGCAGATGCAGTAAGACAAAGTATGCACCACTTTTTAAGTAATGACTTTGAGTATGCATTAATATTATCTGGAGACCAATTATATAATATGGATTTTCAGGATATGATTGAAAATCATAAAAAAACAAATGCTGAAATTTCTATAGCAACCTACCCTGTTAACGCAAAAGATGCCACTGGTTTTGGTATTTTAAAAACTAACGAAGAAAATGTAATTACTTCTTTTATAGAAAAACCTTCTGCAGATTTATTACCAGATTGGACTTCTGAAGTTAGTGATGACATGAAAGCTGAAGGTAGAAACTATTTAGCTTCTATGGGAATCTATATTTTTAACAGAGATCTTTTAATTAAATTAATGGATAACCCAGATACTATAGATTTTGGAAAAGAAATTATTCCACAATCTATACACAAACATAAAACATCTAGTTATCAATACGAAGGCTACTGGACAGATATTGGTACTATTGAGTCTTTCTTTGAAGCAAATATTGGTTTAACTGATGAAATTCCTAAATTTAATTTATACGATGATAAAAGAGTATACACAAGAGCTAGGATTTTACCTACCTCTAAAATAGACGGAACTACTTTAAGCAAAACGGTAATTGCAGACGGATGTATTGTTTTAGCAGATAAAATAGAAAGAAGTGTTATTGGTGTACGTTCTAAAATTGGTAAAAACTCTATAATTACAAATACCTACATGATGGGTAATGATTATTATGAATCTTTAGAAGATATCGAAAATCAAAACATAGAAAACCTAATGGGAATCGGAGAAAATTGTACAATAAACAATTGTATATTAGATAAAAATTCTAGAATTGGCGACAATGTTACTATTAATGGAGGCAAACATTTAGAAGATATTGAAACAGCTACCTACCAAGTAAAAGACGGTATTGTTATTATTAAAAAAGGAGCTACAATACCAAAAGGAACAACAATATAAATCATTTCAATTAAAACAATTAAATGTCTAAAGTAAAAGTACACAGTCTTTTTACAGAATTTGATATACAACTTTTTCAAGCTGGTAAACATTATCGACTTTATGAAAAATTTGGATCGCATGTAACTACACTACATGGCGAAACAGGTACTTACTTTGCTGTTTGGGCACCAAGTGCAAAATCTGTTTCTGTTATTGGTGATTTTAATTTTTGGACAGGTCAAGAACATCAACTAAATGTAAGATGGGATGGAAGTGGAATTTGGGAAGGCTTTATACCTAACATAGGTAAAGGCAGCGTTTATAAATACAAAATACATAGCTCTCATAACAACATTATAACAGAAAAAGCAGATCCTTTTGCTAGAAGATGCGAGCATCCACCTAAAACTGCTTCAGAAGTTTGGGAAGATGATTATGCATGGAATGATAAAAAATGGATGAAAAACAGAAAACAGAAAAATGCTTTAAATGCACCTTTTTCTGTTTACGAAGTTCATTTAGGTTCTTGGAAAAAACAAATTGAAGAAAATAGATTTTTAAGCTACAGAGAATTAGCAGAAGATTTAGTAAACTATGTTAAAGAAATGAACTTTACTCATGTAGAGTTTATGCCAATAATGGAATATCCTTACGACCCAAGTTGGGGATATCAATTAACAGGTTACTTTGCTCCTACTGCTCGTTTTGGTTATCCTGATGAATTTAAATATTTAGTAGACAAATTTCATGAAAATGATATTGGTGTACTACTAGATTGGGTGCCTTCTCACTTTCCTTCTGATGATCATGGATTAGGTTTTTTTGATGGATCTCATCTTTATGAGCACCCTGATAGAAGAAAAGGTTACCATCAGGACTGGAAAAGTTTAATTTTTAATTACGGTAGAAACGAAATAAAATCTTTTTTAATAAGCAACGCGTTATTTTGGTTAGATAAATACCATGCAGATGGCTTAAGAGTAGATGCTGTTGCCTCTATGTTATTTTTAGATTATTCTAGAGAAGAAGGACAATGGGAAGCCAACGAATTTGGTGGTAGAGAAAATTTAGAAGCCATCGCTTTTATTAAAGAAATGAATACCGCTGTTTATGAATTTTATCCAGATGTGCAAACCATTGCAGAAGAATCAACATCTTTTCCTCAGGTATCTAAACCAATTTACACAGGTGGTTTAGGTTTTGGTATGAAATGGATGATGGGTTGGATGCATGACGTTTTAGATTATTTTTCTAAAGAACCTATTTACAGAAAACATCATCAAAACGATTTAACATTTAGTTTAAATTATGCATTTACAGAAAACTTTATGTTACCGCTTTCTCATGACGAAGTTGTATATGGTAAAAAAGCTATCGTAGATAAAATGCCTGGTGATGAATGGCAAAAATTTGCAAACTTAAGACTTTTATATAGTTTTATGTTTTCTCACCCTGGTACAAAATTATTATTTCAAGGAGGAGAATTTGGGCAAACTAGTGAATGGAATTTTCAAGGAAGTTTAGATTGGCATTTACTAGAATACGATGTTCATAAAGGAGCACAAACACTTGTAAAAGATTTAAATAACCTATACAAAACAGAGGTAGCGTTACATGAAAAACAATTTTCTGCTGATGGTTTTGAATGGATTGACCATGGAGATCATGAAAATTCTGTGATGTCTTATATAAGGAAAGGAGAAAATGAAAAAGACAATGTAATTTTTGTGTTTAACTTAACTCCGGTTCCTAGAGAAAATTATAGAATAGGATTGCCTAAAAAAGGAAAATTAATTGAAATTTTTAATAGTGATGCTAATATATACGGAGGTACAAATAATTTTAAAAACCTTAAAATAAAGGCTAATAATACAGAATGGAATGGTAGAAAAAATTCTACGGAATTAAAATTGCCCCCTTTAGGTATGATAGCCTTAAAATTTAAATGATAAAATTTAAAAAGATCTGTTCTAGTATGATATAATCATAAAAAACAGATCTTTTTTTTTTATAGTTCTCAAAAAAATAAATCAATTTTAAGACATTATAAATTCTTTTACATCTAGTTAAAAGAGATTTATATTCGTCTTATTTTTAAATAAATAAGCTATATTTTTGTTAGTGAACAGATTAAAATAAAGAACAAAAAACTCTGTTTTGCTTTTTTATTTAAACTAAAAAACAACCAAATATGATTGTTAATACTGAATTAGAACAAAAAGGAAATTTATTTCCATCAGAAATTGTAGACTACAAAAAAGACGTAGATACTTTATACTTTACAACCAAGAATAATGTTGTTTTACAACTTACTGTTGTTAGAGATAGTGTAATTAGATTTAGATACTCTACCACAGGTAAGTTTGATAATGATTTTTCTTACGGAATTACAATGCATGCTAGTAGAGGATACAGTTTTTTAGACGTTTCTGAAAATGAAAATCAATATGTAATAACAACCTCTAAACTTATTTGTAAAGTAGAAAAAATTAATTTACAGGTTAGTTTATATGATGCTAAAGATTTACAAATAATTAATCAAGATGAAATAGGTTTTCATTGGGAAGAAAGTTATGA
>CALHCK010000043.1 GCA_937936695.1 uncultured Polaribacter sp. | reverse complement strand
TAGAATATTCAATTTTTTCTGCCCCAGTAGCCTCTACATTTATACCTAAAACAGGCGCTGTAAAAGGAATTGATATTGGTAGTAAAGAACGCCTATACCAAACCCACATTAAAGCTGGTCTTGGTAATTTTAAATCTAGATTATTTGAAGGTTTTTACTACAAACATAATAGATTTAAAAATGAATATGCTGCACGTGTTAACTATTTAACATCTCGTCACAGTATTAAAAATGCCATACTTAATAGCATTTTCTCAAATTTTGATGCAGGAGGATTCTATAAGCAAGTAGGGCGTTATTTTGATTGGAAAGTAGATGCAGAAACTAAATTAGATACTTACAATTGGTATGGTGTATTAGACGGTGATTTAGATAGAAATACTATAAGAACTATAGATCCAGAACAAAATTACAAATATTTTAAAGCTGGCGGAAATCTTGAATTTCATGATTCTTACGTAGACAATACAAATTTATCTGCAAATTATTTTACCGATAAGTTTAACAGTAAAGAAATTTTAGCAAATTTTGACACAAAATTTAAAATTCCTTTACACTTATTAAATGATGATCTTTTAATTGATACTGGTGTAGAATTTTTAAACGGTTCTTTTGAAAGGGATTTAAATTCTACAGAAGGAAAAGCTTACAATACTATAACAGTAAAAATAGCTCCAGAATATAAATTGATGACAGAGAATAAATTTATTCTTGAAGCTAACTTAAAAAATTATGTTTCTTTAGATAGTGAAAATAGCAAAACAAGATTTTTTATTTTACCTAACATTAAAGTACAACAACCAATTCTTGGCAGTTTAATTGCTATTTACGGTGGTCATTACAGTGATTTAAAAACAAATACATATCAAAACTTTGTAGAAGAAAATCCATTTGTATCTCCTACCTTATCAATAGCTCAAACTTTACAAAAACACGATTTGTTTGCAGGTTTAAATGGTAAAATTAATAACAACATTACATATAATGTAAAGTATAGTTTTACATCTGAAGAAGACAAACCTCTTTTTTTAAGAAATAATTCTATATTTGATATTACTGTACCTTTTCAAACAAGAGAACCAATAGAAGGATACGAATATGGAAATTCTTTCAGTGTCATATATGATGATGTAAATACTAGTACTATTTTTGCGGAAGTAGAATACAGTTTAACAAAAAAGATAACATTAAATTCTTATGTGAAATTTAATAGTTATAAAATTGAAAATGCTTTAGAACCATGGAATTTACCTTCTTTAAAAGCTTCACTTACTGGAAATTTTTCTAATAATAAATGGTTTGGTGCTGCTAATATTTTCTATGTAAGCCAAAGAAAGGATGCTTTGTACAGTGCTATTGCAACTTCTACTATTGCAGGTGTACAAAATGTAGATGCAATTATAGATCTAAACCTTAACGGTGGTTATGATTTAAGCAAAAAATTCTCTTCCTTTATTAAAATTAACAACGTCTTAAATCAGAAAAACCAACAATTTGCAAATTTTAACACTCAAGGTTTTCAAGTATTTGCAGGGTTTATCTATAAATTTGACATCTAAACACAACTTTTTAACGTAAATTTAAATTTATGAAAAATTACATTATATTATTTGTATCTACTCTTTTACTAGCTTCATGTTTACCCGAAGAAGAGAATAAAGATTTTACATTAGAAAATGAAACTGATATTCAGCAATATATTGTAAACAATAATTTATCACCTACAAAAACTGATTCTGGATTGTACTACATTATTGAAGAAGAAGGTACTGGTGATTTACCCTCTGAAAACTCTGATGTAACAGTTAAAATAAAGGGTTCTTTTTTGGATGGTTCTGTTTTTACACAGGTTTCTCAACAACAAGATTATATAATAGACACATTTAATTTACAAGAAACTATTATTGGTCTTAAAGAAGGAGTTTCTATCTTAAAAGAAGGTAGTAAAGCAACACTAATTATACCGTCTAACTTAGGTTATGGAAACAGTACTTTTCGTAACATTCCTGCAGGATCTGTATTAATTATGGAAGTGGAATTAATAACTAGTGACATTAAAAAACAAAACGACGAAGATATTTTAAAATTTATAACAGATAATAATTTAGAAGCTAACAAAACCGAATCTGGTTTATACTATGCAATTACAAAAGCTTCAGATAAAGAAATAAAACCAAATACAAATTCTAATGTAACAGTAGCTTACAAAGGAATGCTTTTAGATGGTACTGTATTTGATGATCAAAGTGGTGGTTTAGGAGTAAGCTTTAGTCTAAGTAATGTAATTCCTGGGTGGACAGAAGGAATCCCTTTATTTAAAGAAGGAGAAGAAGGAGTCCTTTTAATCCCCTCACATCTTGGTTACGGTAACAGTGGTATTGGAAATATTATTAAAGGTGGAGAGGTCTTAATTTTTGACATTAACTTGATTAAAGTAAATTAAAAAAAAAGCGAAACTTAATAGTTTCGCTTTTTTTTTATGATATAATTGGTTTTATAAAATCATCTATTTTATCTACACCATTTTCCCCTAAATACTTTATAAAAGCAGAACCTATAATTGTTCCGTTAGCATAGTTACAAGCGGTATTAAAAGTTGCTTTATCAGAAATACCGAAACCAACAATTAACTTACTTTTTAAATTCATATTTTTAATTCTTTCAAAATA
>CALHCK010000042.1 GCA_937936695.1 uncultured Polaribacter sp. | reverse complement strand
GGGAGCTGCCTATGCAAGTGTAATAGCACAAATTGTAATGGCAATATTAGCAACTATTTTGTTACTGCGTAAAACCGCTATTTCTTTACAGTTAAGTTTGCCTTTTCATAAAGAAATACCTCGTTTATTAGGGATGATTGCGAACCTGTTTGTAAGAACTATCGCATTAAATGTAGCCCTGTATTTTGCTACCTCTTATGCAACCAACTACGGTAAAGAGTATATTGCAGCCTACACAATAGGAATTAATATTTGGCTTTTAGGGGCTTTTATGATTGATGGATACTCGAGCGCGGGAAATATTTTATCAGGTAAGTTTTTAGGAGCAAAAGATTATACGTCTTTAGTAGCTTTAAGTAGTAAATTGTTTAAATATGGTATTGCAACAGGTACAGTAATAGCTGTTTTAGGTTTTATTTTTTACAATGTTATAGGGCAAATATTTACTAAAGATCAAGCTGTTTTAGAGCAGTTTAATCATGTTTTTTGGATTGTTTTATTAACCCAACCTATAAGTGCTATTACTTTTATTTTTGATGGAATGTTTAAAGGAATGGGAAAAATGAAATATTTAAGAAATTTATTAATTCTTTCTACAGGATTGGTGTTTGTACCTACATTGTTAATTTTTGATTACTACAATTTAAAATTAACAGCAATTTGGATTGCTTTTACACTTTGGATTTTAGCAAGAGGTTTACCGTTAGTGTATACATTTAGACGCACTTTTTTACCTTTAACAAAACAATATTAAAAGTGATTATTTAAATTATTTAAGAAAGACTTAAATTTACAAAAAGAATTATTTTATGGCTACAACAAGAGAAAACGGAAGCTTATATACTCATATTAATAATAATATTGCTACTATAGAATTTGGACATCCAGCAAGTAACTCGTTACCAGGAGAGCTATTAGAAAGGTTGGCTAAAGAGTTTTATGTGCTCGGAAAAAATAATGAAGTTGATGTTATTGTATTAAAATCTGAAGGAGATCGTGCTTTCTGTGCTGGAGCTTCTTTTGATGAATTGGTAGCAATTACAAATATAGAAGATGGTAAACAATTTTTTGCTGGTTTTGCAAATGTTATAAATGCCATAAGAACTTGTGGTAAATTAGTAATAGCAAGAGTGCAAGGTAAAACTGTAGGAGGTGGTGTTGGCTTATTGGCGGCATGCGATTATGTATTGGCTACAGAAAAGGCAGCTATAAAATTATCTGAATTTACAATAGGTATTGGTCCGTTTGTAATAGAACCTGCTGTTACTAGAAAAATTGGAGTTGGTGCAACAGCAGAATTAACTTTAGATGCAACTAATTGGAAAAATGCTTATTGGGCAAAAGAAAAAGGGTTGTATGCTAGGGTTTTTGAAGATGAAAAAGATTTAGATGAAGGAGTAACAATTTTAGTAGAAAAATTGGCAAGTTATAATCCGAAAGCTTTAGCAGAAATGAAAAAAGTATTGTGGAAAGATACCGAAAATTGGGAATCTTTGTTGCTAGAAAGAGCAGCAGTTTCTGGAGAGCTTGTGTTGTCTGACTTTACTAAAAAAGCATTAGAGAAATTTAAAAAATAATACATGAAAATAATAGCTACCAATATAGGTGAACGTAAAGAAGTAGCATGGAAAGGTAAAAAAATAGTAACAGGTATGTATAAATATCCTGTTGATAGACCTGTTTTTATAGATACAGAAAATGTAAAAGATGATGCTATTTGTGATACCAAAAACCATGGAGGAATCGTGCAGGCTGTGTATGCGTATTCTTATAGCCATTACGAATATTGGAAAAATTTATACCCAGATTTAGATTGGAATTACGGTATGTTTGGAGAAAATTTAACCGTAGATGAAATGGATGAAACTGCTGTTTTTGTTGGAGATACTTTTAAAGTAGGAGAAGTTATTTTAGAGGCTACTGTGCAAAGGAGTCCTTGTATGAAATTAGGTGTTCGTTTTAATGATATGAATGTTGTAAAACAATTTTGGAATACTACATTTTGCGGAGTGTATTTTAAAGTATTACAAACTGGTTTTGTAAAAGTGGGTGATGAGTTTGTTAAAATTAAAAGTTGTCCAAAAAATAATTCTATTGCAGATTTGTTATTAAAAAGAAAGGCAGAAAATGGTGTTTAAGCACTTATTTATATAGTAATCTTTTAGCTAGCAAATAAGTGTAGCCCTGATTGTAACGGCATCCTTTTTGTTTGTTAAAACAAAAAGATATAGTGAAAAGCAGGAAATAGCTTCTAAAAAATAGCGATAGATTTTTATAGTTTTTCTTCTTTTTTATGTAAAAAACGAGTCAATTTCATAGAAAGGTCTAATAAAATAATTTTAGCATTTCCGTTTCTTTCTATGTGGTACATGGCATCATTTAATTCTTTATTAATAGCTATAATGTTGCCAGCGTGCACAAAAGGAGCAAATTTAGAGAGGTTAAAACCTGTTTTTGGCTCCATAAAAACTAAGTTATCTACTTTGTAATTTAGTAAAAGTGCTTGTCTAAAAAATTGCAAACAATAGTCTAAAAAACGTTTTTGAGTTTCTCTACCAGACTTGGCAATAGTGTCAGACCAACCAATTAATTGCTCTACAACAGCGGCATTACCTTTGGCTTTAAATGCGGTACGAATCCAGGTAATAAACCATTCTTCAAAAATTAAATCGTTAGCATCGTTATGCAGTAAGTGTAGTGCCTTGTTTAGGTTTCCTTCTGCTTGGTGCGCAATTTTAGCAGCATCGTTTTCAGAGGCTTGGTAGTCTACCAAAAGCGCATTTGCAATGTCTTGCTCGCTTAATGCAGGAAAATGTAGTGCTTGACAACGAGATTTTATTGTATTTATAATTTGCTCTTCGTTTTCTGTAACTAATATAAAAATTGTTTTTTCTGGTGGTTCTTCTATTAGTTTTAATAGTTTGTTGGCAGCGGCAATATTCATTTTTTCTGCCATCCAAATAATCATTACTTTAAAACCACCTTCGTAACTTTTTAATTGTAATTTTTTTACAACTTCTTCGGCTTCATCAACACCAATAATACCTTGTTTATTCTCTATACCAATGTGTTGTAGCCAGTTAAAAAGGCTTCCGTAGGGTTGTGTGCTTGTAAAAGACCTCCAATCGTCTAAAAAAAGACTACTAACGGGGTGTTTTTTTACATTTTCGTTGGCAGCAACCGGAAAAGCAAAATGTAAATCTGGGTGTTGTAATTTATCGCATTTAAGATTGCAAATATCTGCTTGGTCAGAAAAATTACATAGTAAAAACTGAGCGTAAGCAATTGCCATTGGCAAGGTACCACTACCTTCTTTTCCTACAAATAATTGGGCGTGAGGTATACGACCGTTTTCTGCAGAAACAGTTAAGTGTTTTTTTATGTGATCTTGACCGATAATTTGGTTAAAAAGCATGGGCAAATATAAATTAATAATTACGCAAACGATGTATTAATTTTTAGGATTTACACCTTAAAAAGAACAAATAAAAAAGTATTTTTGTTGAAAATAGATTTAATAAAAGATGAAAACATTACAAAATTTTAACTTTAAGAATAAAAAAGCATTAATTCGTGTAGATTTTAATGTGCCTTTAAATGATAAGTTTGAAGTAACGGATGCTACAAGAATTCAGGCAGCAAAATCTACAATTATAGATATTTTAGAGCAAGAAGGTAGTTGTATATTAATGTCTCATTTAGGACGTCCTAAAGGTTTTCAGGATGCTTTTTCTTTAAAGCATATTGTAGAAAAAGCTACAGAAATTTTAGGTGTTAAAGTTAAGTTTGTTGCAGATTGTGTTGGAGATAAAGTAGAAGAAGCTGTTGCTAATTTAGAATCTGGAGAAATTTTATTATTAGAAAATTTACGTTTTTACGAAGAAGAGAAAAAAGGAGATGTTGCTTTTGCTGAAAAATTATCTAAATTAGGAGATATTTATGTAAATGATGCCTTTGGTACTGCCCACAGAGCACATGCATCTACAACAATTATAGCTCAGTTTTTTGCCGAAAATAAATGTTTTGGTAACTTATTAGCAAGAGAAATAGAAAGTATAGATAAGGTTTTAAATAACTCTGAAAAGCCAGTTTTAGCAATTTTAGGAGGCGCAAAAGTTTCTTCTAAAATTACAGTGATTGAAAATATTTTAGATAAAGTAGATCATTTAATTATTGGTGGAGGTATGAGTTTTACTTTTATAAAAGCACAAGGTGGTAAAATAGGTAATTCTATTTGTGAAGATGATAAGCAAGAATTGGCTTTAGATATATTAAAACAGGCAGCAGCTAAAGGGGTAGAAGTTCATATTCCTGTTGATGTAATTGCAGCAGATGATTTTTCTAATGATGCCAATACACAAGTTTGTGATATTAATGAAATTCCTGATGGTTGGGAAGGTGTAGATGCTGGACCAAAATCTAGAGAAAACTTTGATGTTGTTGTAAATAAATGTAAAACTATTTTATGGAATGGTCCTTTAGGAGTATTTGAAATGGAGTCTTTTGCAAATGGAACAATAGCTCTTGGAAACTCTATTGATAGTGCTACAAAAAACGGAGCGTTTTCTTTAGTAGGTGGTGGAGATTCTGTTGCTGCGGTTAAACAATTTGGTTTTGCAGATAAAGTAAGTTATGTTTCTACTGGTGGTGGTGCTATGTTAGAAATGTTAGAAGGTAAAACTTTACCAGGTATTGATGCTATTTTAAAATAGTATTTTACTTAAATATATAAACTCTTTTAGAGTAAATTTTTAAAAAATCGTGTAACTACTGTTATACGATTTTTTTATTTAAAAAGTGAAAGTTATATTAAAAATAGGTAGATGTGCTTTTGTTAGCCATTTAGTTTTTAACTTAGTTGTTAGTTTAAGAATATTAATACGATTAAAGAGTTAAATAGTAATAAATGAAATATACAAAGCTACCCAATACAGATATAGAAGTTAGTAAAATTTGTTTAGGAACCATGACTTGGGGAAATCAGAATACCCAAGAAGATGCTTTTAATCAAATGGATTATGCCTTAGATAAAGGAGTTAATTTTTTTGATACAGCTGAATTATATCCGGTACCTGCTACTGCAGATACCTATGCAGATACAGAAAGAATTATAGGAAATTGGTTTAAAAAGTCTGGAAATAGAGAAAAAGTAATTTTAGCTAGTAAAATAGCAGGAGGAGGAGATTATACTGCACATATAAGAAAAGGTGGTTTAAACAAAAAAAACATTTTAGAAGCAGTAGAGAATAGCTTAGAAAGATTGCAAACAGATTATTTAGATGTATACCAATTACACTGGCCTAATAGAGGTGTAAATGTATTTGGTACTAGAGATTTTCCGTTACAGACAGCTAACAGCGAAGTAGAAAATTATGAAGAGATTATTACAACTTTAGATGGTTTAATTAAGCAAGGAAAAATTAGAACTTATGGGTTGTCTAATGAAACTCCTTGGGGAACTATGAAATATTTAGAGGCATGTAAGAAATTAAATGTAGCTAAACCAGTAACAATACAAAATTCTTATTCATTAATACATAGAGGATATGAAGTAGGAATGAGCGAAGTTTCTTTGAGGGAAAATGTTGGATTATTAGCGTATTCTCCATTAGCACAAGGGGTATTATCTGGTAAATATTTAAATGGTAATTTACCTGAAGGAGCAAGAGGTACTTTGTTTCCAAGATTTATTGCGCGTTATACAGGCGATGGATCTATAGAAGCAGTAAAGAAGTATGAAGCAATAGCAAAAGAGGCTGGTATTACATTAACCGAGTTGTCTTTGGCTTTTATTAATCAGTTGGCATTTGTAACCAGCAATATAATTGGAGCGACTAAAATGAGTCAATTAAAAGAAAATATTGGTAGTATAGATATAAATTTGTCTGAAGAGACTTTAAAAGCAATACAAGAAGTACATACGGTTATACCTAATCCGGCTCCGTAAACAATAATGTTTATGATATTATTTAAATAAAAAAAGCCTCAAGAAAAAATTCTTGAGGCTTTTATAGTATTAATTATCTTTATGTTATTAGAAAGCGTAGCTAAGACCTAAAACGTAGTAAGATTGTAATTTGTTATCAGCATCTTCTAATGAAACATTTTGAACATTTGCAGCTTCTTGTCTGTTTTTACGTAAACCTACTTCTAAACCAACACCAATTCCTTTCCATACTGTGTAACCAAAAGAATTTGTAAATGTCCAGTTAGATAAGTCAGAACTTTCATAACTCTGAAAAATAGATAAGTTAGATTTTACACTTAATTTACCATAGCTCTTGTTATAATCTGCAACAATTTTTGCACCTAAAGAAGATTCGAAAACAGTAGAATCACCTTTACTAAATACAAAGTTGTAGTTTCCTGGGTGCATTACAACTACTAAGTTACTAGTTGGTGTCCAAGTAAAACCAGCACCAAAATCTAAGTAACCTGGGTTGTTAAATTGTTCAATAGTAGTTCTATATTCTGCTAAAGCAGATACAGCCCATTTTTTACTTAATCTTCTACCATATAAAGAAGATATATTAAAAACATCTGTAGCAAAGTTAAAGTCTGAGCTATCAGTAGCATCATCTCTATCATCTAACTTAACCCATCCTAAATTAATAGTACCAGAATTTCTCCAAAAGAATTTTTCTTCTATTAAATTAGCAAAACCGTTTACGATAACATTTATGTTACCTCCATTTACATTTTGAACTTCTCTAGAAAACCAATTTGTGTAACCAGATAAGTTACCACCAATTGTTCCAAAAGCACCTTTTCTCCAGCCTGGTAGAGCATCTAATTTAGCTTTAATAGCTTTTGCTTCTTTGTCTAATTTAGCAATTTCAGATTTTTTAGAACCTAATTGTTTTTTTAATTCTTCTTCAGTTTGCGCCTTTGTAGCAAAACTAATAGATACCAATAATAATAAAATTGATAGTTTTTTCATTTTGTAATTGTTTGTTATTATTTTTAAGTGT
>CALHCK010000041.1 GCA_937936695.1 uncultured Polaribacter sp. | reverse complement strand
TCTGCTTCTTGATAAGCTTTTTTCATAAAATAAACATCATCAAAAGGCTGTATCATCATCTATAAATATTAGAACAGTAAAATTAAGTAATTTATTTACGATAGTTTTGTAATTCTTTACAATCTGCTTTGTAAATACAACATTTGAAATTGTATTTTTGTAGTTACATGAATCATTTGCTTAACAACATATCTAACCCCGAAGATTTAAGAAAATTAAGTCCCAACCAATTACCTCAATTAGCCAAAGAACTAAGAAGTTTTATTATTGATGTAATTGCTACCAAAGAGGGGCATTTAGGAGCTAGTTTAGGAGTTGTAGAGCTTACAATAGCATTGCATTATTTATTTGACACACCAAACGATGCACTTGTTTGGGATGTTGGGCATCAAGCGTATGGTCATAAAATTTTAACAGGTAGAAAAGACGTTTTTCATACCAACAGACAATTTGGTGGTATTGCTGGTTTTCCGTCTAGATCAGAAAGTAATTTCGACGCATTTGGTGTTGGTCACTCTTCTACTTCTATTTCTGCTGCACTAGGTATGGCTATTGCCTCTAAATTAAAAGGCGAACACAAAAAACAACATATTGCTGTTATTGGTGATGCCTCTATTGCCAGTGGTATGGCTTTTGAAGCTTTAAATCATGCAGGAGTTACAAATGCTAATTTATTAATTATTTTAAATGATAATGCTATTGGTATAGACCCTGCTGTTGGCGCTTTAAAAGAATATTTAACAAAAGTTAAAACCGATAAAAAGTTAGCAATACAAAATAATATTATAAAAGCTTTAAATTTTGATTATTCGGGTCCTATTGATGGTCATAATTTACAAAAGCTCTTAGAAGAATTAGAACGATTAAAATCTGTTGAAGGTCCTAAGTTTTTACATGTAATAACTACCAAAGGAAAAGGTTTAAAAAAAGCAGAAGAAGATCAGGTTACTTATCATGCTCCAGGTAAATTTGATAAAATTTCTGGTGAAAGAATAAAAAAAGAGCAAAGCAAATACACTAAATATCAAGATGTTTTTGGCAAAACAATTGTAGAACTTGCAGAAAAAAACAAAAATATTGTAGCTATTACACCTGCAATGCTAACAGGTAGTTCTTTAAATACAATGCTACAAAAATTTCCTGAAAGAACTTTTGATGTTGGTATTGCAGAACAACATGCTGTTACTTTAGCTGCAGGTATGGCAACCCAAGGATTAATTCCTTTTTGTACTATTTATTCTACATTTTTACAACGCGCTTATGATCAAATAATACACGATGTTGCTTTGCAAAATTTACCTGTAATTTTTTGTTTAGATAGAGCTGGTTTGGTTGGTGAAGACGGCGCAACACACCATGGTGTTTTTGATTTAGCATATTTAAACTGCATACCTAATCTAATAATTTTTGCACCAAGAAACGAAATAGAACTTAGAAACATTTTATACACTGCCCAATTAGGTTTAAAGCAACCTATTGCAATCCGTTATCCAAGAGGTTTTGGTAACATTATCAATTGGCAACAGTCTTTTAAAAAGATATCTATTAGTAAAGGTGTTTGCTTACAAGAAGGTTTAAAAAATGCTATTATATCTATTGGAACAATTGCTAAAAATGTTACAGAGGCATTAAATAACATAGAAAACACACATTTGTTTTCTCATTACGACATTCGTTTTTTAAAACCTTTAGACGAAAAACTATTGCATACTATTTTTAATAAATATACAACTATAATTACTATAGAAGATGGTACTATAAAAGGCGGATTAGGATCTAGTATTTTAGAATTTGCTGCTAAAAACAATTATAAAAATTCTATTAAAATAATGGGCATACCCGATAATTTTATAGAACACGGAAATGTTGCAACACTACAAAAAAAGATTAAATTAGATACTTTAAGCTTAACTGAATTACTTTCTAAAGTATAAAAAGGCACATAAAGTGCCTTTTTATACTATTACATAGGAAACTGTATTTTCTTTGATTTTTGAAGTACTATTTTTAAATACTTCTGTTTTCCTTTTTCTAAGTATGATACTACAGCTTCATTCCCTTCTAATGCAAAAGGTATTTCTTCTTTTATTTGTTCTTTTTCCTGAGCTAAAGCAAACGTATCACCATTAGAAATAGTATTCTTTTTTGCAATGATGTTAGCTTGGTATTTGTTATTATTCTGGTTTTTTAATTTAGCATATTTATCTTTAAAATAAATACCTTCTAAAGTTACATTAGTTGTTGTTTTAGATAAATTATCTTCTAACATTAAAATAACTGTGTAACCAGAACCTCCATTTCTAACTCCTGATGACCAACTTTTATAATACGATTCTTTAAATTTTAAAACAGAATTTTGTTCTAAAAGATATTTATTATTACAACTAGAAAAAACTAAAACCGTAATTAGAATAACAATACTATTTTTCATTTTTACTGATTTACTTATTGCTTAATAAACTTAGAGGTATGCTGTATATTTTTAGAACTTAAATTTACAATATAAGTCCCAGTATTTAAATTAGCTACATTAATTACTTTGTTTTTAACAGTTCCTTTACTTACAACCTTTCCTGTTAAATCTAAAATTGTATACGTTATGTTATCTTCTAAATCTATATTATCACTCTTAATATTTAATTGATTGATTGCAGGGTTAGGATATAATGATACTGAATTAGTTATCTCTAAACGATTTGAAGAAAGTACATCTGGAATCGTAGTTTCAAACATACCGTTACCATGTGTCCCTATTAAAAGTCTATCATCTGCTGGCCTATATACCAAACTACTAACAACCGCTAATCCAATAGTATTAGGACCTTCTAACTGCCAATTTACACTCCTTGGATTTGTAGAACTATATAAACCTCTTGCAGTACCAACAAAATAAACAGTTTCATTACCCGATTCAACAATTGCTGCTGATCGTATAGAATGTGCTTCTAAATTATTTTCTACCAATTCCCAATTCGGAGAAGAAGACCTTGCATTGTTAGTTAAAAATATACTTGGTATTCCATAATTAGAATATACAGCCAAAACTATATCTGGATTTGTAGGATGTATAGCTAACCCAACAACTAAAGATCCTCTACCTGTTGTAGCTTGTGGTGGAGTTATGTTTACAGCTGAAGATAAACTTGTAGCAGCTCTAGGATTATTTAATCTATAAATTCCACCACTCTGTCCTCCAATTAACATATAACTAGAATTGTTGTAAGCTCCCCTTGTAGTTGCAAAAGTTCTCAGAATTTCGTTAGACGGAACAGATCCTAAATTTTCCCAATCCTCATTAGTTATATTTTCTGCATCATTTGTTTTAAAAAGTTCTGTATTACCAGAATAATAAAGATTTTCTGTATTGTCTGGATCTAAATAAAAATATGTCACAAAAATATCACTATCTTCTCCTGTAGGTGCATCGTCTGGTGTAATTTCTCTAACAGAATCAGAATCAGAACCACCAACAAATATGAGGCCGTTTTGAAAACCTGCATAAAATTGTATTTCTTCATTATTGTTTCTTCTAGCTAAACCAACGGATACACCATCACCTCCAAAAATCCCTTCCATTTCTCTTTCATCAGAAAAACTAAAAAACGTACCTCCTACGGTAGTACCATTATCTTGAGCCCCTCCAATAACACCATCACTTCCTGGTAAAGGATCTAGAGCAACATGGTAGTATTGATAAGTTATATAATTATTATTTAAACTTTGCCATGCAATTCTATTTAAATTAATATTAGGAGTTCTATGTATTCCACCATCTGTACCAGTAAATAAAACATTACTATTATTAGGGTCAAATTCTAAAACATGTATGTCTGGATGATGATCTACGCCTCCAACATTATATGTAGCAAAATTTTGATTGTTCATGTATCCTCCTATTCTGGTAAATGTAATTTCTGTAACAATGTTAGATATTTTATATGCGTTGGTACCTCCAATAACTACAAAATTAGCGTCATCAGGCTTTACAGAAACCACCAAATCATATCCTCCTTGTACAGCAAAAGGATCATTACCAGCTAAATCTGCTCCTGGTTCATCCGGTAGTTTAGACGAATAATCTGTCCAAGTACGAGTATCACCATTGTAATGCCATAAATCTGCTTCTATACCTCCACTGTTTCCATTTACATACAAGGCATAAACAACGTTAGCTGATTTAGCTGCTGTTAAAACAATTCTTCCTTGTGCATTCCAATTTTCTGGTGAGTTTTGTTGAGCTATCCTATTCCAACCCCCATTTCCAGTTGCAGAGCACCAAACACCTCCTGCAGATGTATTTCCTTGTAGTGCTGCATACACTCTTCCTGTATTACTTATTACAACATCTGTAAAACCTAAATTAGGTCTAGGCAATACCAATTCTGTAGTAATTATTGGTGCTGTTGCAGAACCTGACAGCCTTGTTATTCTACCCGTAGAAGCAATAAATAAATCACCGTTTATTGGACTTACTTTTAAATTATTTATAAAATCAAAAGAGCTATCAAATCTTTCAAAAATTTCTCCTCCATTATCAAGAGCATTAATTCTATTCCAACTTAATCCTCTATCTATAGACTTCCAAACACCTCTCCCTAGAAAAGGAGCACCTGCACTTGAGGCACTGTTACCCGCCCATTCTCCGGTACCATAATACCATATATTCTGAAAACCTGGTCTTGGATCTTGTGCAATAGCTGTTACATTATGAATTTCATCTGCAGGAGATACTTTTATCCAATTTGCACCTCCATTGGTAGATCTAAACAAACCACTGCTTACACCACCTGACAACATTGTATTACTTGAAGTGTCAGAAATATCTACAACAAATGCTCTCGTTCTTCCTCCTAAATTAGAAGGTCCTCTAGAGATGTATGCTTTTGAGGATTTTTGTTTAACTTTTTTCTGAATATTTAAAGACATTGCCATTTCTAATTCCTTCTCTTTTTCCTCCATAGGAACAATACCAGAACTAGGGTTTATTTGCATTTGAAGTTCATACTCTTGCCTTTCTTTAGCGTATAAAGCTCTTGCGTTTTTAGGTTTGTATTTTGGTTTTATAACACCACTATCAGTAATTTTATAATTCTTTTCTTTTTCAAAAATACTATTAGTATTTACATAATAAATCCCTACTGATACAAGTAGAATTAATAAAGCAAGTGTTTTTTTATTCATAATAATTATTTAAAGATTTTACAATATCCAACAAATTTCTTGTAAAGAACAAAAAACACCTGTTAAAATTGCGAATTACACAATATTACCTAACAACTTTTGATGCATTCTTATTGCATAACTATCTGACATTTTAGAAACATAACTACATATTTGCATAATTCTTTCATATAAATTAGCTGTTTCTACTTGATATACTTTTGGCAAAAGACATAAAATTAATTCATCAAAACTAGATTGACTTCCATTAAATTTATTATTTACAGCAGTTATAAAAACATCTAACAAGTCTGTTATAATTCTATAACCAGCAACTTCTTTTTCTATAACTTCTTTACTCTCGTAAATTTTATCGATACTAATTTTAATTATGTCGTTAATTTGTGCTTCATACTTACATTTATCTAATAAAGATTTGTAAAAGCTACCATTTAAAATACTTTCTTCATTTTCTAAAAAGATAGCTACAGCTTCATTAATCAAAACTCCAATAGCTAAAGCTCTTAAATAACTTATTCTGTCTTTTTTATGTTTTAAAGAATGATATTTTTTAATATCAATAGTATCTTTTACTAATTTAATCATGTATTCTAGAGCAAATTCTTCTTCTATTAACCCTAAATTAATTCCGTCTTCAAAATCTATAATTGTGTAACAAATATCGTCTGCAGCTTCTACCAAATAAGCCAATGGGTGTCTGTAATAAGAAATATCTTTCGTAGATTTATTTAGCATTCCTAAATCTGTTACTACATCTAAAAAAGCTTCTTTTTCTGATTGAAAAAAACCATATTTTTTATCTACAACATGGTTTGTAGGTTTTTTAGGTAAACTCTCTTTAGGGTATTTTAAAAAAGCCCCAAGAGTAGCGTAACTTAATCTTAATCCACCAGAAACTCCATCTCTAGATTCTGTTAAGATTTTAAATCCGTTGGCATTCCCTTCAAAATCCACCAAATCTTGATATTCTTTGGTTGTTAATTGCTCTTTGTACTTTAAACCTTTACCTGTTTTAAAATACTCTCCAATAGATTTTTCTCCCGAATGACCAAATGGAGGATTTCCAATATCATGCATTACAGAAGCAGCCGCCACTATTGCGCCAAAATCATTAAAAGTGTATCCTAATTCTGATAAATTTGGATGACGCTCTAATAATACTTTTCCTACTCTCCTTCCTAAAGTTCTCCCTACAACAGATACTTCTAAACTATGTGTTAACCTTGTATGTACAAAATCTGTTTCTGATAAAGGAATTACTTGTGTTTTATCTTGTAAGCTTCTAAATGCTGATGAAAATATTATTCTATCAAAATCTACATCAAAACCCAAGCGAGTTTCATCTTGTAAAGCTCTTGGTCTTTTTTGAGTATCACCAAAACGTTTTAAAGACAACAGTTGTTCCCAATTCATTTTTACCATGCCAATATAATACAGTATTTTTTGTTAATTATTAATACAGTTTTAAGAATTACTTAAAATTTAAAGAGCATCAAAAGTACAAAAAAAGAGAAGCCTTACGACTTCTCCTTTTATCAACATCAACTCTAATAATAAAATTGTTATCCTTCACAGCTTGCGCACTCTTTCTTTTGCTTAAATTTTTGCGCTGCATTCATACTGTGTTGGTAATACATTGATTTAACGCCTAATTTCCAGGCAGTAATATATACATCATTTACTTCTTTAATAGGCATATCTGGGTGCACCATAATATTTATAGACTGTCCTTGGTCTATATGATTTTGCCTATTTGCTGCTTGGTAAACAATTGCTTTTTGATCTATTTCTGAATAGGTTTTAAAAACCTCTTTTTCTGCTTCTGTTAAGAAATCTAAATGCAATACAGAACCGTCATTATCTCTAATGCTTCTCCATACATCTGGTGTATTTCTACCTTTTTCTTCTAAAACTTTTTCTAAAATAGGATTTTTAATTGTTGTTTTTATTTTAGCAATGTCTTTTACATAAACATTAGACCATATTGGCTCTACTCCTTGAGATACTTGCCCTAAAATAAATGCCGATGAAGTTGTAGGCGCTACTGCGTTTAAAGTAGTGTTACGTCTTCCGTACCCTTTTAATACAGCTGGTTCTCCGTATTTTACAGCCATCTCTTCAGAGGCTTTGTAAGATTTCTCTTTAATTAATTTAAAAATCTCACTGTTTAACTCATACGCTTCTGCGCTATCAAAACCTAACATTTTAGACTGTAGTAAAGAGTGCCATCCTAAAGCACCT
>CALHCK010000040.1 GCA_937936695.1 uncultured Polaribacter sp. | reverse complement strand
GTAGGTGTTGAACCTTTTTTATGCGCTTCTATTAAATCATCTGGACATAAACAATTTAAACCAGATAATTTATAATTTAATAATTGCTGTGTAACTACTAAATGTGCCACATTCCAAGCAATACTATTTTTAAAACCTGTAGGTATACTATGTATTTGTTCTAATGTTAATCCGTCTAATTCTTTTAAAACAAGTTCTCTAGATTTCCTTAAAACATCGAATTGTATTTTCATTTTTATATGTAATTTTGATGATGTAAATATAATTTAATAAAATGAAGAAAGTATATTTTTTACAAACTTGTGATACCTGCCGAAGAATCTTAAAAGAAATTGATACTACAGATTTTGAAAAACAAGAAATTAAAAAAAATCCTGTTTTACCAAATCAACTAGAAGAAATGTATCAATTATCTAAAAGCTACGAAGCTTTATTTAATAAGCGTGCAAAATTGTATAAGTCTATGGATTTAAAAAATCAAACACTATCTGAAACTGATTACAAACAATTTCTTTTAAATGAATACACCTTTTTAAAAAGACCTGTTTTTATTATTGATGATGAGATTTTTATTGGAAATAGCAAAAAAGTAATTGAAGCTGTGAAAAATAAATTGAAAGGAACTAACTAATATTTATTTTTGTAATTTCGCCTTTCTAAATATAAATTTATGTTTTCTAAAAAAGCCAACACAATTTTTGAAACTGCAATAAAAACGTATAAAAAAAGTACAGATGTAGAGCAAAAATGCGACAATCCTTTTAATAAAGACACTCATTTAATAGACTTTCTTTTATTTGAAAAATGCTGGATAGATGCTACACAATGGGCATATGAAGACATAATTAGAGACCCTAATATTAATGCTGAAGATGCGTTAGTTTTAAAAAGAAAAATAGATGCATCTAACCAAGTAAGAACAGATATTGTAGAGTATATTGACAGCTATTTTTTAAAAAAATTTAAAGATGTTGAAGTTTCTAAAAGTGCTTCTGTAAACTCAGAAAGTCCTGCATGGGCAATAGATAGATTATCTATTTTAGCTTTAAAAATTTATCACATGCATTTAGAAACAATAAGAGAAGATGCATCTGAAACACACAAACAAAATTGCTCTAAAAAATTAGATGTTTTATTAGAACAACGTACCGATTTATCTTTAGCAATAGATAATTTATTAGCAGATATAGAAAACGGAGATAAATACATGAAGGTTTACAAACAAATGAAAATGTATAATGATGCAGATTTAAATCCTGTTTTAAGAGCTTCTAAAAAATAATTTTTGTCAAAAATTAAAAAACATATTTTAATTATTAGACTATCAGCAATGGGAGACGTAGCTATCTTGTCTCCTGTTTTAGATGCCTTACTAAAACAAAACCCTGATATAAAAGTAACTATCTTAACTCAAAAATTCTTTACCCCTATTTTTAAAAACTTTGATAATGTTTCTGTTTTTCCTGTAGAAACTAAAGGAAAACACAAAGGTTTTTTAGGATTGTGGAAACTGTATAAAGAATTAAAAAAACAGCACTTTTATGCTATTGCAGACATACACAATGTATTACGAAGCAATATCTTAAAAACATTTTTTTTAGGTAAAAAATGTGTACAAATAGATAAAGGTAGATCTGAAAAAAAAGATTTAATCTCTAAGAAAAGTTTTAAACAACTAAAAACATCTCATGAACGATATGCAGATGTTTTTAGAAAATTAGGTTTTAAAATAGATTTATCATCTAATAACTTTCAAAAGAAAGAAAATTTTCCTGATAAAATTAAAGAAATAGTAAATTTATCAGAACATAAAAAAATACTTGGTATTGCTCCATTTGCAGCGCACAAAAGTAAAATGTATTCTTTACATAAAATGGAAACTGTTATAAATACACTTTCTAAAAACTATACTATTTTATTATTTGGAGGCAAAAATGATAAAGATCAACTAGAAAAACTTCAAATCAATAAAAATATATTTTCTATTGCAGGAAAATTAACTTTTTCTGAAGAATTAAACACCATATCTAACCTTAATGGTATGTTATCTATGGATTCTGGTAATGCTCATTTGGCTGCAATGTATGGAGTAAAAGTAATTAGCATTTGGGGAGTTACACATCCGTTTGCGGGCTTTGCTCCTTTTTTACAACCAAAAGAATATAGCTTAATAGCAGACACCAAACAGTTTCCTTTAATACCAACATCTATCTACGGAAATAAATATCCAGAAGAATATTTAAATGCTGCAGATAGTATAACTCCAGAAGCAATTATTACAAAAATAATGCAAAGTATTTAAGCAAATTTACGCGCAACAATTTCTAAAAATCTAGCCTCTACATCTTCTTTACCTGTCCAATCATAATCTGGTTTTACCATTTTATTTATAAATTTTACAGCTTCTTTTTCAGACGAATATGTATTTAGTTGAGACACTACTCTATTAAAATCTTCTTGACTTCCTTCAAATAAGTTTTTTACAAACGCAATTCTATCATTTAAACCAATTTGAATTCTTGAAGCCAATCGGTCATTTAAAGAAACAGGAACAGGAGTACTAAATAAATCTGCAATTTCATCAACAGGTATTGTATCTTGTAACTCTTCTTCTAAAGAAACTATTTTTCTTTCTTCAACCTTATTTTCTTCAGCTTTATTCTCTGTAATATTTTCTATTACATCATCCTTATCAATTACTTTAACTTCTTCTATCTTTTCAGCAATTACTACTTCTTCTTCAACCAACTCTTCAGCTAAATTTGTATCTAACAATGGTTCAAAATCTAATACAGACTCTTCATCAGAAAAAGATGTTACCTCTGTTTTTAATTCATCTTCAACAATCAACTCTTCTTCTTTCTCATTAGAAGCAAACATTAATTGTTCTAACTCATCAAAAGGTTGTTCTATAATCTCTTCATGATTAGAAGTTATTTGCACTACTTCTTGTTTTTCATCAATTAAAACCTCTTCAACTTCTTCAGCTTCGTCTGTTTGTAAAGGTAAATTTTCATCAATTAAAACATCATCTTCAATAATTGTTGTAACTTTTTCTTTAGACTCTTTTAAATCTATAGCTTGGGTTACTTTATCTAAAATAACATCTTTGGTATCTGTACTATTAGGTGTAGTATTAATATATTCTTCTACAAAAGATAATAAAGATAATTTTTCATAAACTTCTTTAGATTTCTCTTTTAAAGCAAACACATCTTCTTTATTTTTCATTCTTAAAATACTGTGCGCTAAACTCATTAAGTCTGCCTCTAACCTTTTGTGCATAAATTTGTGTATTGATGTTATTTTTTTACTGTTAAATATCCCTAAATTTGTTTAATTCAAAGATTTATAAAACTAAATATTCAACGCCTAAAATTACAAAATGTTTCTCGAAAATACAGTAAATCATACAGAACAATTTGGCTGGATAGAAGTTATTTGCGGTTCTATGTTTTCTGGTAAAACAGAAGAGCTAATTAGACGATTAAAAAGAGCACAATTTGCTAAACAACGTGTAGAAATTTTTAAGCCTAAAATAGATACTAGGTACGACGAAAATGAAGTAGTTTCTCATAACGACACTAGAATTAGGTCTACTCCTGTACCGGCATCTGCTAATATTAGATTGTTAGCAAATAATGTTGATGTTATTGGTATTGATGAAGCTCAGTTTTTTGATGATGAAATTGTGTCTGTCTGTAACGACTTAGCCAATAGAGGTATTAGAGTAATTGTTGCTGGTTTAGATATGGATTTTAAAGGCAATCCGTTTGGACCAATGCCCGCTTTAATGGCAACAGCAGAATATGTTACTAAAGTTCATGCAGTTTGTACACGCACAGGAAATTTAGCACACTATAGTTTTAGAAAAACTGATGATAAAAATTTAGTAGTTTTAGGAGAAGAACAAGAATACGAGCCTTTAAGTAGAGCTGCTTACTATAAAGCTATAAAAGATCAACAAAAAGAAAACATCTTAAAAAAAGAAAATCCAGAAAATGAATAATAATATTACAGTATTAGAAATTGATGGAAAAGCCATTTTACATAATTTAAATTACTTTAAACAAAAACTACAGGAAAACACAAAAATTTTAGCTGTTGTAAAGTCTTTTGCCTACGGAAGCAGTAGTGTACAGGTTGCTAAATTTTTAGAAGACAAAGTAGATTATTTTGCTGTTGCCTATGCTAATGAAGGTATAGAATTAAGAGAAGCTGGTATAAAAACACCTATTCTGGTATTGCACCCACAAATACCAAACTTACAGTCTATTATAGACTACAGATTAGAACCTAATTTATACAATTTTAAAATATTTAATGCTTTTTTAAAATTAGCAGACCAAGTACCGTTAATGAATTATCCGATTCATATAAAATTTAATACTGGGCTTAATAGATTAGGTTTTTGGCATACAGACATTCCTAAAATAATAACTAGTTTAAAAGCCACTACACATGTAAAACTACAATCTTTATTTTCTCATTTGGCAGCAAGTGAAGATTTAGAAGAGCAAGACTTTACCGTTAATCAAATAAATAATTTTGCTTACATAGCGCAACAATTTTATAAGTATTTAGATGATGAACCTATGCTACACATTTTAAATACTTCTGGGGTTATAAATTACCCAAAAGCACAATTTAATATGGTTAGAATTGGTATTGGTCTTTATGGTTTTGGTAATGATAAACATGAAACTAATCAATTAAAAAATACACATAATTTAAAATCTATTATCTCTCAAATACACATAATACAACCCGGAGAAACAGTTGGTTACAACAGAGCCTTTACTGCCAAAAGACCAACATTATCTGCCACAATACCTATTGGTCATGCAGATGGTATTTCTAGAAGATTGGGTAATAAAAAAGGATTTGTGCTAATAAACAACCAAAAAGCACCAATAATTGGTAATGTTTGTATGGATATGATAATGGTAGATGTTACCAAAATAAAATGTACCGAAGGAGATGAAGTTATTATTTTTAATACGCAAGAAATGGTACAACATATAGCAAAAACATCTGAGACTATTGTTTATGAAGTACTAACAGGAATATCAAATCGTGTTAAAAAAGTATTAAAATCTTAATTTTTTTTTATTACATTAGCATACTAATAATTAAAAATCATAAAATAAAATGGGAATGTTAAAAGAGTTTAAAGACTTTGCTGTTAAGGGAAACCTAGTTGATATTGCAGTAGGTTTTGTTATGGGTGCAGCTTTTAAACAAGTTGTTACTTCTTTTACTGGAGGAATTGTTTCTCCATTAATTGGGTTATTATTCGATACAGACTTTAAAAGCCTTAAATGGATTGTTAAAGAAGGTGTTGCAGATGCAGCCGGTAAAGTTACAGGTGAAGTAGCTGTTTTATACGGAGACTTTTTAACAAATGTAATAGACTTTATTATTGTTGCTTTTGTAATGTTTATTATTGTAAAAGGTATTAATGCAACTAAGAAAAAAGAAGAGCCAGCTCCAGAAGCTCCAAAAGGTCCTAGTCAAGAAGATTTATTAGCAGAAATAAGAGATTTATTAGCTAAAAAATAATATTTATATTACTAGAATTAAAAGCCTGAACAATTTGTTCAGGCTTTTTTTATTATTTTAAAAATTCTAAAAATTGATTTCTACTTATTTCTTTAGCTCCTAAAGTAGCTAAATGATCATTATATACTTGGCAATCTATTAACTTATAATTTTTATGTTGCGCTAAAAAAACAAAAGCTAATTTAGATGCGTTAGAAACTTTACTAAACATACTCTCTCCACAAAAAATAGCACCTACCTCTACTCCATACAAACCACCTACTAACTTTTTTTTGGTACTAACACCATCATCTATAAGTTCCCAAATTTCAATAGATTTAGCTACACCTTGCTTGTGTAAATTTATATAAGCTTCTTCCATATCATCGGTTATCCATGTACCAAACCCATCTTTTCTATCAATATTCTTACAATTATAAATAACCTCTTTAAAAGCAGTATTTTCAGTAATTAAATAACGGTTTTGTTTTATTAATTTTCGCATAGATTTAGAAACTCTTACTTCATCCGGAAACAAAACCATTCTTTTATGTGGGCAATACCAAACAATAGGCTCCCCTTCAGAAAACCAAGGAAAAATACCTCGTCTATAAGCATGTATTAATCTTTTTTCAGATAAATCTCCACCCAAAGCAATAACACCATCTTCATTAGCAAACTCATACCCAGGAAACTCAATACTTTCAGACAACCAAATCATTTTTTACATTTCTATCAAAAGTACTAAAATCATAAAAAAAATGTTAATAAGACATTCTAAATATTAATTATTTAGATATTGTTGTTATTTTTGCAGACACAATTTAAACTTAATTTCTTTGGAACAAAAACCAAAAAAAAGAAACAAAAAAACCGCTTTTATAGGTAAAAGGCTCCATAATTATTATGGCAGAACAGGCTTTTATTTATTTGTTTGGGAAAGCATAAAAAAAGCATTTTTACCAATACTTTTAGTAGTTATTGGTTTATTTCTTTTTAACAAATATGTATACAATATTAACGATGGTTTAGAAACTGTAACAGAAACATTTTCTAGAATAGGTGTACTTACAATTTTCTTTATTTCAGAAACACTGTTAGGCTTATTGCCGCCAGAAATTTTTATTGCATGGTCTAAAAAAACAGCAGATCCTATTTTAAACCTATCTATTTTAGCCACACTTTCTTATACAGGAGGTTTACTTACTTATTTTATTGGGCAATTAACTTTAAAAATAAAATCTGTAAAAAACTATTTAGAAGTAAAAATGGCAGACAACTTAAAAAACACCAAAAAATGGGGTGGTATTTTAATACTTGTAGGTGCATTATTACCACTTCCTTTTTCTATTGCATGTTTAGCCGCAGGTATGATTAAATATCCATTTAAAAATGTTGTATTTTTTGGCTTATTTCGTTTTTTACGTTTTGCTATTTATGCGTGGGCAATTTTTAAAGTAGTAACTTAAATTGTTACATTTGCAATTATGGGATTAACAAATAACGATATTTTTAAAAAATTACGAGTAGCACATAAACTAAGAGATACAGACATTATAGAAATATGTAATCTGGTAGATTTTAAAGTTACAAAAGCAGAACTTGGGGCTATTTTCAGAAAAGAAGACCACCCTAAATATGTAGAATGTGGAGATCAGTTTTTAAGAAATTTTTTAAACGGATTGGTAATTCATCTTAGAGGACCAATGCCTCCTAAAAAATAAAAACACACAAATTAACAACAATAAAAAAGCGAAATAATTAATAATTATTTCGCTTTTTATATATTTAAAATCTTCTAAATTTAATTTACTAAAATTTAAAAAGGCAAATCATCTGGCTCTTCATCAGTTACATTAGATGCTGGCTGAAACTGATCTACAGGAGGTAAATTACTTGGTGCTGCCTGAGATAAACTTTCTATTCTCCATCCTTGTACAGAGTTAAAATATTTAGCTTCACCCTGTGGGTTAATCCACTCTCTACCTCTTAAATTAATAGAAACTTTTACATCCTGACCAACTTGGTAATTGTTTAACAAATCAGTTTTATCTTGTACAAACTCTATCATAATCATTTGCGGATATTGTTCATCTGTAGTAACCACTAATTCTCTCTTTCTAAAACCGTTAGCACCAAATGTCTGAACGTCTCCTATTAATTTTACTTTACCAATAACTTCCATAATTTCTAATTTAAAAAAAGTACTATACAAGTACTTTATGCATCACTTTTTGTTAAAAAATCTTTGGCAAATGTATGTTTTTTTGTGGGTTTTAATCAAATAATCTCAATATGTTATTTACCAAAGTTATCAACAGTTACCAATTTACTAGCAATACAACAATAACGCAAAAAACATTTTACAAGTATGTATATACTATCAATTCTTTAAACGAGTTATAAAGAGGTAAATCTTTATATTTGTTTTTATGATCTTTTTTAACAACAGCACTTTATTTAAAAGACTTGCTATCTTAGTTTCTTTATGCATTGTTTCTTTAATATTATGGAACAGCTATATTTTTTTTAAACAATTTAAGCACGAAGAGCGCATAAAAATGGAAATTTTGGCAGCTGCACAAAAAGAAATTGTTACTAATACAGACTTAGATGCCAGCGTTAGCCTTCCGTTAAAAGTAATAGAAAACAACAGCAACATACCAATGATTTTGGTAGACGAGCAAGAAAATATTTTAAATACCCAAAATTTAGACACCAATAAAGCAAAAGACCCAAACTATATAAAAGAATTACTACAGCAAATGAAAGCCGAAAACCAACCTATAGAGGTTAATTTTTCAGGTACCAGCAAGCAATACATCTATTACAGTAATTCAGATCTTTTAAACCGGCTTACCTATTATCCGTTAGCGTTAATTGTAATTTTAATCCTATTTCTATCTGTAGTATACCTTTTTTACAACTCTAACAAAGCTGCAGAAACCAACAAACTTTGGACAGGTATGGCAAAAGAAACTGCCCACCAAATAGGTACTCCTTTATCATCTTTATTAGGTTGGATAGCTATTTTAAAAATGGAAAAAGTGAACGACACCTACATTAAAGAAATAGAAAAAGACGTTTACAGACTCAACACAATCGCAAACAGATTCTCTAAAATTGGTTCTACACCAGAGTTAAAAAAAGAAAACATTGTAGACGTTACAAAACAAGCCTTCGACTATTTAGAATCTAGAAGTTCTAAACAAATTTCCTTTCATTTTTCTACCAATACCCAAGAATCTTACACGCTTTTAAACACAGAATTATTTGGTTGGGTAATAGAAAACCTAATTAAAAACGCCATAGATGCAATGCTTGGTAAAGGAGATTTAAAACTTACTATAAACGATACTCCTAAAAAAATAAAAATTACAGTTACAGACACCGGAAAAGGAATGCCAAAAAAAATGTTTAACCAAATATTTAAACCCGGTTTTACCACAAAAAAACGTGGCTGGGGTTTAGGTCTATCACTCTCTAAACGAATTGTAAAAGACTACCACCAAGGTAAAATATTTGTACAAAATTCAGAAATAGGAAAAGGCACCAGTTTTGTTGTTTTATTAAACAAACTTTAAAACAAAAATTTATTATTTTTTCAGAAGCTATTTCCAGCTTTCCGCACTCGCTTTTTTTAGTAAAAAAACTAAAAAAGAGCTCAAACAAATGCTTCAATCTGGGCTAAACCTATTTGCTAGCTTATTTAAAATTAGCAGCTATGTCTTTTGTTAAGGCAACAAACTCATCGTTAGACAAAGTAACTTTTTTAGTAAACTGCATATCTGCCATTTCATTAGTAGGTACTAAATGCACGTGTACATGTGGTACTTCTAAACCAATAACACTCATACCAATACGCTTACAACTAACAGATTTTTCTAAAGCCTTAGCAACACGATAAGAAAAATCTAACAAAGCATGATAATCATCTTTAGACAAATCAAAAATTTTATTCTCTTCTTCTTTAGGCACCACCAAAGTATGCCCTTTAGCATTAGGATTAATATCTAAAAAAGCAATAAAATTATCATCTTCAGCTACCTTATAACAAGGCAATTCTCCTTTAATTATTTTGTTAAATATGCTCATATAAAAATTCGTAAGTTATAAGTAAATGTAAAAAAGAATTCGGGTTTAAACAATGTCTAAACCCGAATTTATAATTTAAATAGTTTGTAAATAATTATCTAGAAATATCTACAATTTCAAACTTCATCAATCCACTAGGTACTTTAATTTCGGCAACATCACCTACTTTTTTACCTAAAAGCCCCTTACCTATTGGCGAGTTTACAGATAGTTTTCCATTTCTAACATCTGTTTCAGAATCTGCAACCAAAGTATAAGAAAACTCCATACCATTAGCCGTATTTTTTATTTTTACTATAGAATGAATCAACACTTTAGAAGTATCTAACTGAGATTCATCTAAAATACGTGCATTAGCAACCACGTTTTTTAACTTTGCTATTTTAGTTTCTAAGTGAGATTGCTCTTCTTTAGCCGCATGATATTCTGCATTTTCACTTAAATCACCTTTATCACGTGCATCTGCAATTTCTTGTGTAACTCTCGGACGCTCAACTTGCTCTAATTGCATCAATTCATCCTTCAACTTCTTTAATCCTTCTTCTGAATAATAAGATATATCGCTCATTTTTCTTTAATTTTTAAATTATCGTTTCCTAACAAATTCTATAATTTTTGTTCTAAAAACAATATTAGTAACCCAAAAACCTATCTATAGGCTTAAATTTAAAAATCCCATTACCTAAACAGGAATGAGATTCTATTACAAATGTACAAAATATTTGTAAATTGCAATCGTTTTTATAAAAACGACCTTGTATTATGATAAAAAAAACACTTCTTTTTTTTTCTTTTTTAGCCCTTTTTAATTGTACTGATAATCAAAACATCAACAACTGTATACAATCTTTACCTTTAAATATTACTACAGACTTAAACAACCCAAGTAATACAGCTATTCAAGTACCCGGTGGTTCTGTAGAAATAGCTGGTGGCTCTAAAGGAATACTATTACTTAATACCAATGGTACAGATTTTATTGCTTATGACAAACTATGTCCTGCCAACGACTGTAGCCAACCCATGACTTTTGAAAGAGGTATTGTTTTAAAATGCCCTTGTGATAATAGTGAATATGGAGTAGGAAGAGGTATTGGAGGAGCACCACAAACAGAAGGTTTTTTATGTCCTGCCATAGAATACAGAGTTATTCGAAGAGGCTCTGTACTTCGAATCACCAATTTTTAATAGCATACATAATTTAAGTTGCTTATTTTTGCCTAAACACAATACTAACAAACGTGAAAAATTATTTTTCTTCGAATTTTAGACTAGGAATTCTTGGAGGTGGTCAGTTAGGTAGAATGCTTTTAGCAGAAACTCAAAAACTAGACATCCATACCGCTATATTAGACAGTAATGAAAACGCACCTTGTGCTACAATCTGTAATACTTTTGTTATTGGAGATTTATTAGATTTTGATGCTGTTTACAATTTTGGTAAAACAGTAGATCTATTAACAATAGAAATAGAAAACATAAATATTGATGCCTTAGATAAGTTAGAGGAAGAAGGTTTAACTATTTTTCCAAAACCTAAAGACTTAAGAATTATTCAAAGTAAAGCAAGTCAAAAAAACTTTTACTTCGATCATAATATTCCTACGGCACCTTTTTCTCATTTTGCCTATTTAGAAGAATTAGAATTATGTTTGGCGCAAAATGTTGTTAATTTTCCTTTTGTTTGGAAATCTGCCCGTTTTGGTTACGATGGTAATGGAGTTAAAATTGTTAGAAATTTTAGCGATTTAAAATCTTTACCTAATGTAGAGTGCATTACAGAACAACTTATACCTTTTAAAAATGAGTTAGCAGTTATTGTTGCTAGAAATGCTAACGGAGATACTAAAACATACCCTGTGGTTGAAATGGAATTTCACCCAGAAGCAAACCAAGTAGAGTACGTTATTTGTCCTGCAAGAATAGAAGAATCTGTAGCAAAAAAAGCAAGAGAAGTAGCCTTAAATGTTGTAAATAAATTAGATTTTGTAGGTTTATTAGCGGTAGAAATGTTTCAGACACAAACCAACGATATTTTAGTAAACGAGGTTGCACCAAGACCACATAACTCGGGGCATTATTCTATAGAAGCAAGTTATACCAATCAATTTGAGCAGCATTTACGCAGTATTTTAAACCTTCCTTTAGGTAATACAGAAAGTAAAGTTGCCGGAATTATGGTAAATTTAGTAGGTGAAGAAGGTTTTTCTGGAGAAGTAATTTACAAAAACATTGAAGAAATATTAAAAATAGACGGTGTTACACCGCATATTTATGGTAAAAAAGAAACTCGTCCTTTCAGAAAAATGGGACATATTACTATTGTAAATTCAGATATTGACATTGCAAGAGAAATAGCACAACAAGTTAAAGAAACAATTAAGGTTATAAGTAAATAAGTAGTATGGTAGGAATAATAATGGGAAGCGATTCTGATCTTCCAATAATGCAAGAAGCTGTAGATTTTTTAGAAAGCATGGATATTCAAATAGAAGTAGATATTGTATCTGCTCACAGAACTCCAGAAAAACTTTTTGATTACTCTAAAAATGCTCATACTAGAGGTATAAAAGTTATTATAGCAGGTGCTGGTGGTGCTGCACATTTACCAGGTATGGTGGCTTCTATGAGTCCTTTACCTGTTATTGGTGTACCTGTAAAAAGTAGAAATTCTATAGATGGTTGGGATTCTGTTTTATCTATTCTTCAAATGCCTGGGGGTGTACCTGTTGCTACTGTTGCTTTAGATGGAGCAAAAAATGCAGGTATTTTAGCAGCTCAAATTATTGGTGCTTCAGACAAATGTGTTTTAGATAAAATTATTGCCTATAAAGAAGGTTTAAAACTTAAAGTAGAAAAAGCTTCTAAAAACGTAAAAAAATAGACTCTAAAAAAAAAGCACTAATATTTAAATTAGTGCTTTTTTTATTTTTTGTTAATTACAATTAATTATTTTACAATTAACTTATTAAAGTAAGCTTTATTATTTTCATCAGTTACAATAACAAAATAAAGTCCTGTATTTAATAAACCTTGAGTCTGTAATTTTAAATTAGATTCTGTTGTTTTAGCTGTATAAACTATTTTCCCTAAAACATCTCTAATTACAACTGTTGCTGTTTCTAAACCATTAAGATTTACGTTTAACACAGATGATACTGGGTTTGGAAACACCTCTACAGATTTAGTTCCATTAACAACATCATCTACAGATAATACACTTGTATCACTACCAAAACTTACATCTACATTTACCACAGAATAAGGAGGTACAATAATAGCGTCTGCATTGCTCTGTAAATCTGAATAAGCTATTGTTGTAGCACTTGTTAAGCTTTCCCATCTAACACCATTTGCATTGTAATTAATAACAGGCTCTCTATTACCGTTTCTTTGTACAAATACTCTTGCATTTGTATTTGTTTTATTTGTAATAACAAAACTTGGATTTCCGTCTGCTTTTCTTGTAGCTATAACATGCAGTGGTTTTTCTTCTTGCGTTACACCAGCAAGTGTTAACGCTGGAGTTGTAGTAGTAACCTGATTAAATATCTGTGAATCTCTTAAATTATTTCTTAAAACCCTGTATACATCTCCATAACCTGTAGTTCCTATTACAATATTATTTCTAGAACCTGTTACAGTATATTGAGAATTTAAACCTAAACTAGAAAACCAATTTATTCTTTCTACTTCTAAACGATCATTGTTATTAATAATATGAGAGTATACATCTGCTGTTCCTAAAAAACTTGCACCAATAGCATCATCTTCACTACCTGCAACACCCCATTCTGTTAACCATACAGCATCTTTTTCTGCTGAAACTTGAGCTTTAGAATATGTTAAAGATTGATCCATTGTTGTACTCGCAGAAATTAAAGTTCTTAAAGACTGTTGCGTTAAATTTTCTGGTCTATCTCCATCTGCTCTCTGAGCATTTACATACCTGTGTACTACAATTGCATCAAAAATACTTTCATCTACAGTTATAGCATCATTATATCTTTGGTGTGTTGCTCTACCACTTGCACTTTGTTCAGGGTCTCCTCCTCTAAATGAAATTGGTATTGCAAACCTTACATCTCTATTTTGTGCACTTGCTCTATTTCTAATATTAGCTACAACTTGTCTTGTTCTGGCTACCCATTGTGCTTCTGTATTTATGGTACCAGATCTCTGACTTCTAAAAAAGAATTCGTTTCCTAATTCCATATCTCTAACATTATGTCCATCGTCTATCATAGACTGCCATCTTCTTCCGTTAGAATCTGCATCGTCACCAATTATACTAAGTATAGTTAATAAATCTAATGGTTTACCATTACTTGCAGCTGTATCAAAAATAGTTCTTAAAGACGGATAACCAATACGTACATTAGTAGGGCTATCGTGTTGAGATATTGTTCTTGTTCCTATAACAAATGGATCTATTATATGTCTAGAATCTGCTGCTGCTATCTCTTCTCCTTGGCTATTAACAACACGTTCCCAATGATAGGTATTACCAAATACCCCCTGAGGAAAACGTATTACAACAGGATCATTTTCTGCAATAAATCTTTGCCCATCAACAGAATTAAAACCCTGATTTGCTGCCCTTGCATTAACAAGTGTTCCTTCTGTTGTAAATAAAGGTGCTCTTGATAATAAAATTCTTGCTATTGATGTATTAAAATCTACATTACTCCCTAACAACAAATTATTAAAAGGTCTAGCTCCTGCAGATGTATTAATATTTACTTCATTATTAAAAGCCCCATCAGTCAACGTTAAATCATCATAAGGAAAACTGTTTTGTGCTTGTGTAAAAGACACCCCAAAGACAAATGCTAGCTTTAGAGAGAATTTAAGCAAATTTGTGTTTTTAAAATAAGTAGTTTTATTCATTTTGTATAAATAATTAAAATGGTTATATCATTGATAAACAACTATCAATTAAACAATAATACTACATAAGACGCAATAAAGTTAGCTTCATTACTTATTTTTTAAACAAAAAAAACACTCCTTTTGACGGGAGTATTACAAAAAGGGAAACTTAAAATATTTTTAATTTAATTAACTACTAGTATTTTTTGATTGAAAATAGTTGCACCTGATTTATCTGTAAGTTGAACAAAATAGATTCCTGTTTTTAAATCCGATACATTTTTAACAATATTATTTGATTTGTATGACTTTACTTTTGCACCAAGCATATCAAATAAAAGAATTTTATCTGTATTGATAGTAGTATCTACAATCAATTCTTTTGAATTATTAACATATATTAAAGTATTTTCTGTTAAAGAAATATCTTCTGTTGATAATACTTTTTCTGGTCTATTTTCTTTCTTAGTGTAAATTAATTGAAACCTTGTGTTATTTTCCCCTATAGTATCAATATTAAAGATGTATTCTGATTTTCTTAAATCGATTACCTCATTACTTTCCGTATCTCTTAAATAGATATAATAATCACTATTTATATGCTCTTCTTGTATACTTATAGTATGCTCGCCTACCTGATCTACGATATAACCTAGTTTTATTTCTTTAGTTTCTTCTTTTAATTCTGGTAATCCTTGAATAGATGCTCTATAAGCTTCGTTTTCAATTATAGAGTAAAAACCTAAAGATGTTTGATTAGCATTAAAAGGGGCATCATAAACTCTATCATAATCATTTGTAGCTCCGTTTAAAAAACCAACTAGTAAAGTATTGGTTTTATTTCCTCTTGTAAAAGAAAACCAAGATCTACCTTTATTACTTGTTGTTTTTACATTTCCTTTAAAAAACTGATTATTATTTGCTGCTATTTGGTGTGTTGTTTTAAACGTAATTTTACTATTCTTTAGAGTTCTCACAAAAAAACCTTGTCCAGAACCTATATTACCTGTGGCTGAGTTAGAGCTACCTCCTGTTAAATTATATTGTAAATAATCTGCTACATTATTATCTCCAACTTCTACACTGTTCTGATTCCAAAAATACACTGTTCCTTCTATATCTTTATTGTCTTTATCAGTAATAATCAAATCCCAATTTAAAGCAGACGCATAAGGATTACCTACTAAATTATCTCCTTGAGTAGACCATTCATTTTCTTCATTTTCACTTTCTACATTAGAGCTATAAAATACATCCATTTCAAATTTTCCTTGGTTAATTGTTCCTGAAAATGTTCTTAATTCTCCTCCTACATTTTCATTTCTAACAGCATAACCAATTCCTGGTTTTAGATTAGCTCCACCATTAGAAACCCAATCAGAATCATCTTCACTAGACAAAAACTCAAAAATAACAGGTGCATCAGGGAATATTTCAGATGGATTTGCATCAGCCTCTACAACAGGAGAACTCCAATAAGAGAAGAAAAAAGCTCCATCATAATCTGGCGTTGCTCTTTGTACATCAAAAGTACCATTTCCTGTTATTGTATTATTACATGCGTGGTAAATTAAAGCCCCTCCATCTTCTACTATTATTTTCCCGTTATTTGTTAAACTATAATACACATTCAGTGTACCTCCATTTTTAATTACAATTTCAGCATCTTCATTTACCGTTAATCTACCAATAGTTACTTCTGTTGTTATATTAACGTTGTTATTAGAGTTATTAATAATTACAGTTTGTGTCTTAGTTACATCTGGTGCATTACCTACCCAGTTGTTGTTATCATTAAATACTGTTGATGATAGCCCCGTCCAAGTATACGAAGTTGTATTCTGATTTGCTGTAACTACACTATTTATAGAGTTCGCGTTATTTGCTTCATAGTGCATTTGATCTCCATCTTGGTATGCAACTAAGCTTGTTCCGCTTTCTAAAAAAGTAGATTTATTATCACTAATTTGTGCAGGTGTTCTAGCAACATTCCAAATTCTAAATAATGCTATTTTTCCATTATAATTATAATCTACACCTGTTTGCCCTGTAAATCCTTTATTATACGTTTCTGTATCAGAATCACTCACAGAACTAGCTGTCCAATTAGTTGTTAAACTAGACGGAAACCTAATATTACCACCATTTCTACCAATAGATATATCTCCAGAATGTGTATTTACTTGCAAACCATTTTGAGAATCTTTTTCTACTCCGTCTAAAAACCATTTTAACGTTAAATCTGGTGTTGCAGTATCTTGTAAAGTAAAAGCTACATGCGTCCATTTATCTTTTGCAATAGTTCCAATTTCAGATCTAAAAAAGCGTCTATTAGCATCAGCATTTGCATTATTTCTATATGCTCCAGCGTATAATCTACCTCCTTCAATAAAAAACATAATTACATTTACCTGAGCTCCTTCTTCATAAATAACTTGTCTTGTAGTAATATCCGATGGTTTTATCCAAAATTCTACTGTTCTATTTCTTGTATTTTGTATGTTAATAGCATCTGTATTTGGTATTGTAATAAAATCTGTTGTACCATTTGCATTAAAACCTGCTCCGCAAGGAATTTGAGAAAAAACAAAATTCGAAGCAAATATCAACAATAATGCAAAATATTTAGTAAAATTTCTCATAATATATAATTTTAAAGGTTATTCTAATACACTTTAAAGTTACGACAAGAGTAGAGTTTACTTTTCTTTTTTTCGTTAAGCTGAAATAGATACTCGTTAAATGGATATTTTAGATTGTTATACAAAAAATGTGTTATAATATTTATATTTGAAATCTAAAACACGCATAATGAATCCACTTTTACAAGATTTTGACACCGCTCCTTTTTCTAAAATATCTTCTGAAGATTATAAACCAGCCATAAAAAAAGCTATTGAAATTGCAAAACAAGAAATTAACACTATTGTTACTAACAATGAGGCTCCTAGTTTTGAAAACACAATAGAAGCTTTAGATTTTTCTGGTGAAAAATTAAATAGGGTTACTAGCATTTTTTTTAACTTAAACTCTGCCGAAACAAATGAAGATATTCAAAAGATTGCACAAGAAATATCTCCTTGGTTAAGTGAGTTTAGTAATGATATTACTTTAAATGAAGATTTATTTAAAAGAGTAAAAGCAATTTATAACGCAAAAGAAACTTTAAATTTAACTGTAGAACAACAGACATTACTAGATAAAAAATACAAAAATTTTGCAAGAAATGGTGCTAATTTAAACGAACTTGATAAAACAACGCTTAGAGAAATAGATGCTGAGTTATCTAAACTTTCTTTACAATTTGGAGAGAATGTTTTAGCAGAAACCAATGCTTTTGAGATGCACTTAACAGATGTTAAAGATGTATCTGGTTTACCTGAAAGTGCAAAAGAAGCTGCTAAAGAAATGGCAAAATCTAAAAATAAAGAAGGTTATATTTTTACATTAGACTACCCAAGTTATATTCCTTTTTTAACTTATGCAGACAATAGAGAATTACGAAAAGAATTAGCAATTGCTGCAGGAAAAAAAGCTTTTAAAAACAATAATTTTAATAACGAGAAAATTGTTTTAGATATTGTAAACCTCCGTCATAAAAGAGCTAATTTATTAGGTTATAAAACACATGCACATTTTGTTTTAGAAGAAAGAATGGCAGAGTCTCCTGAAAAAGTTTTAGAATTTTCTAACAATTTATTAGAAAAAGCAAAACCTGCTGCTTTAAAAGAATTTAAAAACTTAACTGAGTTTGCTAACAAACTAGACGGTATAAAACAACTAGAAAAATGGGATGGTATTTATTATGCCGAAAAACTAAAAAAGGAATTGTTTGATTTAGATCAAGAAATTTTAAAACCTTATTTTAAGTTAGAAAACGTAATTAATGGTGTTTTTGAAATAGCCAATAGATTATTCGACTTAAATTTTGAAGAAGTTTTTACCATAGAAAAATATCATGAAGATGTTAAAACTTATAATGTAACAGATAATAACGGTAATTTTATTGCTGTTTTCTATGCCGATTTTCATCCTAGAAAAGGAAAAAGAAACGGTGCGTGGATGACCTCTTACAAACCACAACAATTTAAAAATAACACAAACGAAAGACCTCACGTTTCTATCGTTTGTAATTTTACAAAGCCCACACAAACAAAACCTTCGTTATTAACTTTTAACGAGGTTACAACATTATTTCACGAATTTGGACATGCTTTACATGGTATGTTAGCAAATACAACCTACAATAGTTTGTCCGGAACATCTGTTTCTTGGGATTTTGTAGAGTTGCCGAGTCAGATTTTTGAAAATTGGTGTTACGAAAAAGAGGCTTTAGAATTATTTGCTAAACACTACCAGACCGGAGAAGTTATTCCTATGGAATATATTACAAAAATTAAAGAATCTGCTAGTTTTCATGAGGGAATGCAAACTTTACGTCAGCTTAGTTTTGGGTTATTAGACTTAAGTTGGCACGCCCAAGACCCATCTGCAATAACATCAATAAAAGAATTTGAAAACAAAGCTTTTGCTGACACCAAATTATACCCAGATGTAAAAGAAAATTGTATGAGTACTGCATTTTCTCATATTTTTCAGGGAGGTTATTCTGCAGGTTATTATTCTTATAAATGGGCAGAAGTTTTAGATGCAGATGCTTTTGAATATTTCTTAGAAAAAGGAATTTTTAATAAAGAAGTAGCTACTTTATTTAAAGATAATATACTATCTAAAGGTGGTACAGAAAAACCAATGACTTTATATAAAAGATTTAGAGGGGCAGCTCCTAAACCAGATGCATTACTAAAAAGAGCAGGGTTAATTTAATAACACACAATAGCTTTAGTTTATCAAAATAAACTAAAGCTATTTATTTTTTTCTTCTATCCATTTACTCATAAACTTAGTTGCTTGTAATGTTTGATGTTGTAACATACTTCCTAAAAAGTTTTTAATTCTATGAGTTTCTATCTCTTTTTGAGTTTCAGTAATTTTATTTAAGAGTAATTCTCTTAAAACATCTTTATTGTAAATTGAGTTTATAATTGCAATTCCATTTTTCTGAGAAGCATTCCATAATACCTCATCTGTATACAATTTAATAGCACTTTCAGAAAAACTAGTCATATCATCAGTTACAAAACCATTCCACGGCAAAGCATTATGCATACCTTCAGCCCCTATTTTTGTAGTAACACTAGGTGTACCGCACACCATAGCCTGTGTTAATTTCCCTTTTATACCGGCTCCAAATTGCAGCGGAGCCAAAACTACTTTTGCTTTTTTAACAACTACTTCTGCATTTTCTGCAAATCCCTTAATTAAAAAACCTTCTTTTTTATTGTGTAATTGTAAAATCTGAGGTGTTGCATAAGCTCCATAAATATGTAATTCGGCTTTGGGCAACTGCTTTCTAATTTGATACCAAATATGTTTTTTTAGTGTAACAACAGAAGCAACATTAGGTTTATGAAAAAAATTACCAATAAAAACAAAATGTTCTCTTTTATTAAAAGAGGGCCATTTATTAACTATTTCTTCATCAACAGTATCAATTAAAAAAGGAATATAATGTAAAAGAGAAGCATCTATCTTAAAAACAGACGTTAACAATTCCATTTCGTAAGTAGATATAATTAAGGAAATATCACACCTTAAAATAGCTGCAATTTCCCTTTTGGCTTCAGTAGACTCTAACAACGCTTTATTGGTAAAAGCTTTATTTTTTTTGTATTGTTGATATCTTACTTTTCTTAAAAAATGTAAATCTTCAGTATCTAAGATTCGTATTGCCTCAGGACAATGTTCTGCTACTCGCCAACCAAACTGTTCTTCTATCATAAATCTATCAAAAACCACAATAGTAGGTTGTAAGTCTTTAATAAAAACATCAAAAGAAGCATCATTTAAAACCACTGATGTTTCTTGCACACCTATTGCCGCTAAAGAAATTGCTTTTTCATTTTTTTGAGCAGCAGACGCAAAAGTTACCCGGTAATTATTTTGTAAAAACGTTTCTATAAGCTGTAACATTCTTACTCCTGCTGCAGATGAGTTAGGCTCTACCCAAACAGCACCAATAATTAAAACATGTTGCTGTATCAATTACTGCGCACTCATTTGTTGTTTATAACCCGCACGTACTTTTTTACCCCAAGTTACAACAGCTTGTATTTGATCTTGAGTTAAATTAGCTTCTTTATGCGTCCAAGTATATGATTTTAAAGGCATTTCACCTTCTTCTACTTCTTCATACAACTCATCTATTTTATGATCTTTTTTCTTTAAAGAATATGTATTCCACTCAGAAAAATTAAGATGTTCTTTACCTTCTTCTATATGGTGGTTTAACCAATAATTTAAAGGTGTAATATTGTTATACCAAGGGTAATTTGTATGATTAGAATGACAATCGAAACAAGTAGTTTCTAATATTTTTTGTACGTTTTCTGGTGGTTTTGTTTCTTTTAAAAATTCTGCTACAGTAGCAATATCTCCATCATTTTTATCAGGACCAATAAATTGAGAGATGACAACTAAAATTAGAAAAATTATGAATATTTTATTTACAAGCTTCATTTTTAAATTTTTAATGCATTTTATGCTGTAAAACTAATAAATTCTAACTTTACTTTTCATTAATATGTTTATTTTTGTAAATTATTTTCAAAAACAAAACCGAAAGGTTACAAAATACGCAAAAATACTCATGAAATACGATATTATTGTAATTGGTTCTGGTCCTGGTGGATATATTTCTGCTGTAAGGGCTTCTCAATTAGGCAAAAAAGTAGCAATTATAGAAAAATACGCTACATTAGGTGGTACTTGTTTAAACGTTGGATGCATACCTTCTAAGGCTTTATTAGATTCTTCTCATCATTATTATGATGCTGTAAATCATTTTGAAGAGCATGGAATTTCTGTTGAAAAACCTTCTTTTGATTTTGGTAAAATGGTAGACAGAAAAGCTAAAGTTGTAGAAACTACTACTGGTGGTATAAAATACTTAATGGACAAAAACAATATTGATGTTTTTGAAGGTTTAGGTTCTTTTGAAGACGCTACGCATGTTAAAATCACAAAAAACGATGGTTCTTCTGAGATAATTGAAGGTACTAATGTTGTTATTGCAACAGGTTCTAAACCATCTTCTTTACCATTTATTTCTATTGATAAAGAACGTGTTATTACATCTACAGAAGCTTTAAAATTAAAAGAAGTACCTAAACACTTAATAGTTATTGGTGGTGGTGTTATTGGTTTAGAGCTAGGTTCTGTATATAAAAGATTAGGTGCAAATGTAACAGTTGTAGAATACGCTGCAAAAATTACACCTACTATGGATGCTGATGTTTCTAAAGAATTACAAAAAGTTTTAAAGAAACAGGGCATTAAATTTGCTACTAGTCACGGAGTTACTGCTGTTGAAAGAAACGGAGATGAAGTTATTGTAAAAGCTAATAACAAAAAAGGAGAAGAAGTTATTTTTAACGGAGATTACTGTTTAGTTGCTGTTGGTAGAAAAGCTTATACAGAAGGTTTAGGCTTAGAAAAAATTGGTGTAGAAGTAAATGAGCGCGGACAGGTTGCTGTTAACGATCATTTACAAACTAATGTTTCTAACATATATGCTATTGGAGATGTTGTTAAAGGTGCAATGTTAGCACACAAAGCAGAAGAAGAAGGTGTAGTAGTTGCTGAATACTTAGCAGGTGAAAAACCTCATATAGATTATAATTTAATACCTGGTATTGTATATACATGGCCAGAAGTTGCTGCTGTTGGTAAAACAGAGCAAGAATTAAAAGATAGTAAAATTGATTACAAATCTGGTAAGTTTTCTATGAGAGCTTTAGGTAGATCTCGTGCAAGTGGAGATATTGATGGTTTTGTAAAAGTATTAGCAGACAAAAATACTGATGAAGTTTTAGGAGTTCATATGGTAGGTGCTAGAGTTGCAGACTTAATAATGGAGGCTGCTGTTGCTATGGAGTTTAGAGCTTCTGCAGAAGACCTAGCAAGAATTTGTCATGGGCACTCAACCTACTCAGAAGCTGTTAAAGAAGCAGCTAAAGCAGCATGGGATGGTAAACCTTTAAATGCTTAAATTTTATTTTTAAAATTTTTCAGAAACCTCTTAGCCACAAACTAAGAGGTTTTTTTTATGCTTGATTAAATTATAAAAAACTACAATTTTTATAAACTGTAATACCTATTAAAAATATCCTTTTTAATGAATAAGATTTGTATTTTTGATTAAAATATGCAAAGAACAATTCGTACTTTTTCTGTTGATAATATTATTGATTTTAAAAACAATTTATTGTCTTGGTCTCAGCAATTTGAAACAGTCATTTGGCTAGACTCTAATAACTACAAACAACAATATTCTAGTTTTAATTGTGCACTTGCCGCAGATGATTTTACATCTATAAAAACAGATTACTACAATGCTTTTGATAAACTTAAAGAATATCAATCTATAACTAAAGATTATATTTTTGGATACATTACGTACGATGTTAAAAATGACGTAGAAAATTTAACTTCTTCTAATTTTGATGGTTTAAACTTTGCTGATTTATTTTTCTTTCAACCAAAAAAATTAATTTTTGTAAAAGAAAACACTATCGAGTTTCTTTATTTAGCAATGATAGACGATGAAATTGATACTGATTTTAATACTATTCTAAATTTTAAATCACCTAAAGAAAGTGCAATAAATAATAATCTAAAAATAAAACTTAGAATACATAAAGAGCAATACCAACAAAAAGTAAATAAAGTTTTACATCATATAAATAGAGGCGATATTTATGAAGCTAATTTTTGTCAGGAATTTTATGCTGAAAACACAACAATAAATCCTGTTGAAATTTACAATCACTTAAATGAAATTTCTGAGCCTCCTTTTGCATCTTTCTTAAAAATTGATCAACAATATGCCTTATGTGCATCACCAGAAAGATACATTAGAAAAGAAGGTTATAAAATAATTTCTCAACCTATAAAAGGAACCGCAAAAAGATTAGTAAGTAAAATTGATGATGCGCAATTAGCTACAAATTTAACCCGAGACGAAAAAGAACGTGCAGAAAACGTAATGATTGTAGATTTGGTTAGAAACGATTTATCTAAAACCGCAAAAAAAGGAAGTGTTAAAGTAGAAGAATTGTGTAAAGTATATTCTTTTAAACAAGTACATCAAATGATTTCTACTGTAGTGTCTGAGATTAAAGAAAATATTCATCCTGTAGATGTTATTAAAGACACATTTCCAATGGGAAGCATGACTGGTGCCCCTAAAGTATCTGCCATGAAAATTATTGAGAATTTAGAAGAAACCAAACGCGGTTTATATTCTGGTACAATTGGCTACTTTACACCTGATAATAATTTTGATTTTAATGTTATTATTAGAAGTATTTTATACAACAAAGAAAATAAATATGTTTCTTACTCTGTTGGAGGAGCAATTACATCAAAATCTACTCCAGAAAAAGAATATGAAGAATGCTTATTAAAAGCAAAAGCCATGAAATATGTTTTATTAAACACCCATAAATTTTAAAAATGATAACAAACCAAGAAGCACTTTTTGCTAAAACATTAGAAAATTTAAACGAAAAGCCTAATGAACAAAATATGTTTAATACATTTTTAAAATTATACCCTAAAGAATGGAAAAAATTAAAAATCACCTTTTCTAAGTTTAATAGAAGTAAGCAATTTGGTAAAACCATACCGCTTGCAAAACCAGAAGTAGCTCTTAGAAAAGAAATAAGAATTTGGTTAACAAAACAAAACTCACAATAAATCTAGTGCTATACTTTAAACTATAAATGTTACAAAAACTATCGAATCACATAAATACCAACCTTCCTTTTTTACAAGGAAAAAAAATACTAATAGCCATTTCTGGAGGAATAGATTCTGTAGTACTAACTCACTTACTCTCTAAACTTTATTTTAATATTTCTTTAGCCCATTGTAACTTTAATTTAAGAGATAAAGAAAGTGATTTGGATGAAGCTTTTGTAAGAGAATTAGGTAAAAACTTAAATACAACTGTTTACACCACTAGCTTTAACACTTTAGAGTATTCAAAAATCAACAAACAATCTACCCAAATAGCCGCTAGAAATTTACGTTACACTTGGTTTAATAAATTGGTAAAAGAAAATAATTTCGATTATATTTTAACTGCGCATCATGCAGATGATAATTTAGAAACCTTTTTAATTAATCTTACTCGTGGCTCTGGTTTAAAAGGCCTTACAGGCATCCCTGTGGTAAATGGCAATATTGTTCGTCCTCTTTTAACATTTTCTAGAGAAGAAATCACTCATTTTGCTAAAGAAAATAATATTACTTGGAGAGAAGATATTAGTAATGCATCTACAAAATATATTCGTAATAAAATAAGACATAAAGTTACTCCAATATTAAAAGAAATAAACCCAAACTTACTAGATAGTTTTACTAAAACTTCTGAGCATTTACAAGAAGCAGCACATATTGTAAATGATAGAATTACCGAAATTTCAAAAAAGGTGGTCTCTAAAATTAGTAATAATCCAAATATTAATTTATTTAAAATAGATATTAAAGAGTTACAAAAACTAAGTAATACAAAAGCCTACCTATACCAACTACTTAAAGATTATAATTTTACAGAATGGAATGATGTTTACAATTTACTGCATGCCCAATCTGGAAAGCAAGTTTTTTCTAAAACTCATAAACTTTTAAAAGACAGACATTTTTTATTTCTATCAACAAAAGAAAATACACAAAATACGATAGAAGAAATAGAAATTCTTGAAGAAACACATACAATTACAACTCCAATTACTTTATATTTTAAGGAAGTAACAAACGAAGGAATTAAAAACAAGAACACTATTTACGTTAACAAACAACTAATATCCTATCCTCTAAAATTAAGAAAGTGGCAAAATGGTGATGCTTTTTTCCCTAAAGGGATGAGAGGTAAAAAGAAGCTAAGTAAGTATTTTAAAGACGAAAAATTATCTTTAATAGAAAAGCAAAACACATGGTTATTATGTAATGCTGATAATGAAATTATTTGGATAATTAGCCATAGACAAGACAACCGTTTTTTAATAGATAAGAATACAAAATCGGTACTTCAAATAACTTTTAAATAAAAAACAAACTACTTCTCATAACTGTTGTCAAATATCTAAAATCTAAAAAATACAAATACCGTAAAAAAAACATTCTATTTTTAAATTTACCATAAGGCAAATGGATTATTATTGCTATAAAATCAGCATCTATGTTTTTGCTTTTTTGTAACTTTATTCCGATAAAAAATCGTAATAAAATGAATAACTTACCTAAGCTAGAAAGGTTTAATGAAAACGTACTTTCTAAGTATCAAATTTACAATAGTATTTTTACTACTTTGCCATTTGATACGATAGATGATACTGGAGTTTTATTACCCCTACTACACAAAGTTTGTGACAAAGGTTTTGAATTAGAAAAAAACCCTACACAAATTATTGAGCATTTTTTTAAAAAATATCAAGAAAATCCTTCTGATAAAGAAAAATCAGATTTACTTTTTAAATTCATCCAATACATAGAGCGTCAAGTAGTATTGTTTGATGCTATTGAAGATGCTGCTTTCCCTGTAGTAAATAACATGGACGGATTTGGAACTTTAAGAAGCTCTAAAGAATCTGCAACTTTAAGCAATAAAAAAGATCAACTAAAGGCTTATTTAGAAGACTTTAAAGTTAGAATTGTTTTAACTGCACACCCTACACAATTTTACCCAGGATCTGTTTTAGGAATTATTACAGATTTAGATAAAGCAATACAAAATGACGATTTATTATTAATAAAAAAATTGTTAGCTCAATTAGGTAAAACTCCTTTTTACAAAAAAGAAAAACCAACTCCTTTTGATGAGGCGGTGAGTTTAATTTGGTATTTAGAGCATGTATTTTATCACTCTGTACCAAAAATATACAACTACGTACAACAACATATATACGACGGTAAACCAATAGATAATGAAATTATAGATCTTGGTTTTTGGCCAGGGGGAGATAGAGATGGTAACCCATTTGTAACTACACAAATTACATTAGATGTTGCAGAAAGACTTCGTCAAACTATACTAAGAAACTACTACAGAGATATTAGACGCTTAAAAAGACGTTTTACTTTTGACGGTGTACAAGATATTTTAAATCGTATAGAAAAAAGATTATACAAACACGTAGTTAGAAGTTACTCTAAAGTAAATTTCTCTCAAAAAATTCTTTTAGAAGAGTTGTATGCAGCAAGAGAAATTATTGTAGAAAAGCATCAATCTTTATTTGTTGAAGAGTTAAACGATTTTATAAACAAAGTTAGAATTTTTGGTTTCCACTTTGCTACTTTAGATATTAGACAAGATAGTAGAGTACATCACCAAGCATTTACTCAAATTGTAAAAGACTTACAAAGCAATGGAGATAAAACGTTCCCTGCAAACTATTTAAGTTTATCAGAAGAAGAGCAAGTTGAAATTTTATCTACAATAAAAGGAAACATAGACCCAAATATTTTAACAGACGAAGTTTCTGTAAAAACAATAGAGTCTATTTACGCTTTAAAAACCATTCAACAAAGAAACGGAGAACGTGGTGCTAACCGTTACATTATTAGTAACAACCAAACTGCGTTAAATGTTATGGAAACATTTGCTATGTTAAACTTATGTGGTTTCGAAAACGAATTAACAGTAGACGTTATTCCGCTTTTTGAAACTGTAGAAGACTTAATAAACGCAGATGAGGTTATGCGTACTTTATATTCTAACAAAATATACAGACATCATTTATCTAAAAGAAAAGACAAACAAACAATTATGTTAGGTTTTTCTGATGGAACAAAAGATGGTGGATACTTAATGGCTAACTGGGGTATTTTTAAAGCTAAAGAAGCTTTAACAAAAGTTTCTAGAGAGTTTGATATTGAAGTTATTTTCTTTGACGGACGTGGTGGACCACCTGCTCGTGGAGGAGGAAAAACACACCAATTTTATGCTTCTTTAGGACCAACTATTGAAGATAAAGAAATTCAGTTAACAATACAAGGACAAACAATTAGCTCTAACTTTGGTACTTTAGAATCTTCTCAGTACAACCTAGAACAATTATTAAGTTCTGGTATTAAAAACGAAGTTTTTAATAAAGACCAATTAAATGACAAGCATAGAGAATTAATGAATGATATGGCTGCTACAAGTTACCAAACTTATGTAGACTTTAAAAATCATCCTAAATTCTTATCGTATTTAGAAAAAATGAGTACGTTAAAATACTATGCAAAAACAAACATTGGTAGTAGACCTAGTAAGCGTTCTAGCTCATCTAAATTAGATTTTTCTGCTTTAAGAGCCATTCCTTTTGTAGGTAGCTGGAGTCAGTTAAAACAAAATGTACCTGGATTCTTTGGAGTTGGTACGGCTTTAAAAAAGTATGAAGATGCAGGTAGATTTGATGAAATAGTTGACTTCTATAATTCGTCTGACTTTTTTAGAACATTGTTAGAAAACAGTATGATGAGTTTAACAAAATCTTTCTTTGGATTAACTGCTTACATGGCAGACGATGCAGAATTTGGTGAGTTTTGGAAATTAATTTATGCTGAATACGAAACTACTAAGAGATTGCTTTTAAAACTTACCGGACATAAAGTATTAATGGAGAATTTCCCTGTTGGAAAAGCCTCTATAGAAATGCGTGAACATATTGTTCAGCCACTTTTAACGATACAGCAATATGCTTTAAGAAAAATTCAAGAACTTCAAAGCACAGAAGGAAATGAAGCGGAAGTAGAAGTGTACGAAAAAATGGTAATGCGTTCTTTATTTGGTAATATTAACGCAAGTAGAAACTCTGCTTAAAAGAATTATACATTATACTTTTAAAAACCGATAATTACAAATGCAATTATCGGTTTTTTTATGTTTAAAATAAATTATTATACTACTACAAGATTTTTTTATGATTAAAAAAGATAAATACAATACTTACTTCTATCAAAATGAAAAACAAAGGCACTCTTACTCTACTTTTGTTTCTAAATATACAACAAGCTTTAAAATGATATTTTAATTTGTAATATCTTTACTTAAAATCTAATTTATTACTTTTGTTTATACTAAACCTATAGTACATATTAGTTAACTCCAGTTCTCATTAATTCTTATGTAAGTAATCTAAGAAATACATTTACTCGACTACTTGTACATTATCAAAGCCCTTCATTTAGTATTTTATTTATTATTGGATGCACATGGGCTAAATCTATTTTATTACTAGTTTCCGTTTTAAAACGCTCTTTTAAACACATTAATTAATTTAATAACATAAAAATTATTATATTTCAGAAGCTTTAATTCTAGTCTTTTTAACACAATAGTTTTCATACATTTCTTTAGTAGTCTCAAAAAAATTAAATCTTTTTTTAGGCAACTTTTTCGATCAAAAAAACTACTAAACATTTTTCAAATCATTAATAACAAAAATTACAGACACTCTCAAAGTGATTAAAATATTTTTTAATAATATACAGTAACTTTATTTCTTAAGATAAATTGACACCTTAACGCTCTATTTTGTAAAAGATACGTATTGCTTATTTTTTAAGATATCAACTTTAATTATTATATTTCTTAATTCTTTTCTTAGTGTTTTTAATTATTGGTTTCTATATAAAGTATTTTTTCTTTGAAAAACAACTACAACTAACTAAAACTTTTATTTAAAAATACATACAACATTTAAACTTAAATCATATTCTTCTCTATATCTATTTGAAACTTATTTTCTGATTTCAATAATTCTACTATTATGACATTAAATTCATTATCTTATTTTATCATAAAATACCAATCCTTTTGGACTCTTAAAAGTATCACTATAAAAAAGGACATTGATTTTTTTATTTGATGTCATAGTATTTTTAAAAATTGAAAAAGGCCTTAAACATATTGTTTAAAGCCTTTTCGTCTAACCAAACTTAGTATAAAAACTAACTACTACTATC
>CALHCK010000039.1 GCA_937936695.1 uncultured Polaribacter sp. | reverse complement strand
AACTTAAAAAAGGTTGTATATTTGCAACCGCTTACCAGCATATGCGAAAGTAGCTCAGTTGGTAGAGCGTCAGCCTTCCAAGCTGAATGTCGCCAGTTCGAACCTGGTCTTTCGCTCAAAACCTTATCAGAAATGATAAGGTTTTTTTATACACTATAATTTCTTTAATTTATTACCAAAAACAGATAATAAAACAATTATTCCTCCTAATACAACTACTAAAGTAGTATTAGATGTAAATACTGATGGTTGTACTAATAGCGTTAATAAAAATCCACCTATAGCTCCTCCTAAGTGAGCAGAATGCCCAACATTACCTAATTGTTTTTTCATACCGTAAATAGAGTATAATAAATACCCTACTCCAAAAACAAACCCCGGTATTGGTATCGGAATAAAAAATAAAAACAGATCCATTTCTGGATACAAAAGTATAGAAGCATACAATATACCAGATACAGCTCCAGATGCTCCTACAGAGCTATAATAACGTTCTTTTTTATGATAATAAATAGAGTATAAACTGCCTGATAATAAACTTCCGAAATACAGTAGCAAAAAATCAAATACTCCTAAAAAATTAGCTACAATATCTCCAAAAATATATAAAGCATACATATTAAAACCAAGGTGCATAAAATCTACATGTAAAAAACCAGCTATTAAAGTTCTTAACTTTTCTCCATTTAAAATTTTACCTACCTGAAATTTATATTTTTCTAAAAAAGAATAATCATTAAATCCTTTGTAAGAAACTAATCCATTAGCTACTATGAGTAATAAAACTATATTGTTTGTCATAAAGCAAACTTACCAAAAACAACCTAGCAATACTATTAGATTATAAATTTAAACACGATATTTGCAGCGAATTAAAAATAACAAAAATGCAATTTTTAACTTTTGCACTTACCTACCCCTTTGTTTGGCTTATCTCTAGATTGCCAATGAGAATTCTTTATGGAATTGCTGATATTTTTTACTTTTTTATCTTTTATGTTTTTGGTTACAGAAAAAAAGTAGTCTTACAAAATTTACAATTAGCTTTCCCTAATAAAACTGACGAAGAACGTAAAAGCATTGCTAAAAAATTCTTTAGGCATTTTATGGATATAATTATTGAAAGTGTAAAAACATTTTCAATATCTGAAAAAGAAATATTAAGACGTTACCAATATAAAAACCCAGAATTGGTAGATAAATATATAAAAGAAGGTAAGAGCATTGCATTAGTAGGTGCTCATCAAGGAAATTGGGAATGGTCTACAAGTATGGCTTTAATATTAGATATTAAATGTTTTGGTACATATACAAAAATTAAAAATAAATACTTTGACAAAGTAATTAAAAAATCTAGAGGTAGGTTTAAAGGAGAACTTGTAAAAACATCTAAGACAATTAGAAATATGCAAGCAAACTTTAGTAACAAAAAACAAGCTGCATATATTTTATTAAGTGATCAATCTCCGCAAGTAAGTAAAACTTTTTATTGGAGAGATTTTTTTAACATTAAAGTGCCTGTTCATACGGGTGCAGAAATGTTATCTAAACGTTTTAATTTTGTTGTAATAAATTATAGTACAAAAAAGATAAAACGAGGTTATTATGAAACTGAATTTGAACTAATAACAGAAAATCCTAAAGAACATGAAAACTACAATATAACAGATAAATATATTGAGATAACGGAAAAGAATATACAACAACAACCTGAATTCTATTTATGGTCTCACAGGCGTTTTAAACATAGAAATAAAGTACCAAAAGAGTTTTTATAAACTTTCTTTTGGTACTTTATTGTACTGTAATATTATTAAGCTATAATCGCTTTTATTTCTTCTATAAATCTAACTGCTAAATTATCTGCAGCTTCTTGCGACTTAGCCTCTGTATAAATTCTTATAATTGGCTCTGTATTAGATTTTCTTAAATGAATCCATTCATCTGCAAAATCTATTTTTACACCATCTATAGTATTTACATCTTCATTGGCATAATTTGCTGCCATAGTAGCTAAAATTTTATCAACATCTATTTGTGGTGTTAATTGAATTTTATTCTTACTCATAAAATAGCTAGGATAAGAATCTCTTAACTCTTTACAAGATATTTTCTTGTTTGCTAAATGAGATAAAAATAAGGCAACACCTACCAAAGAATCTCTACCATAATGAGAAGCAGGATAAATAATACCTCCATTACCTTCTCCACCAATTACAGTATTAGTTTCCTTCATCTTAATAACCACATTTACTTCTCCTACTGCAGACGCTGTATAAGTACCTCCGTGCTTTTCTGTAACATCTCTTAACGCTCTAGAAGATGATAAATTAGAAACCGTATTTCCTCCGCCTAGTTTTCCTAAAACATAATCTGCACAAGCTACTAAAGTATATTCCTCTCCAAACATAGATCCGTCTTCAGATACTAAAGCTAATCTATCTACATCTGGGTCTACAACAATACCAAAATCTGCTTTTTCTTTTACTACTAATTCAGAAATATCTGTTAAATGCTCTTTAAGAGGTTCTGGGTTATGAGGAAACTGTCCGTTAGGTGTACAATATAACTCTACACATTCTACGTTTAATTCTTTTAATAAAGCTGGTATAAAAATACCTCCTGTAGAGTTTACAGCATCTACTACTACTTTAAAATTAGCTTTTTTTATAGCATCAACGTCAACTAAATCTAAATTTAAAACTTCTTGTATATGTTTTTCTACATACGTTTTATCTTTAGAGTAAGTTCCTAAATCATCTACTTCTGTAAAAGTAATAGCTTCACTTTCTGCCAATTCTAAAATTACTTGTCCCTCTTCTCCGTTTAAAAATTCTCCTTTTTCATTTAATAATTTTAAAGCATTCCATTGTTTAGGATTATGAGAAGCTGTTAAAATAATACCTCCTTCTGCTTTTTCTAAAGGTACAGCAACTTCTACGGTAGGTGTTGTAGATAAACCTAAGTCTATTACATTTATACCTAAACCTACTAGCGTATTTGCTACCAAGCTACTAATCATTTTACCAGAGATACGTGCATCTCTACCAATTACTACTTTTATATCTTTTTTATCTGAATTTCGTTGTTTTATAAAAGTTCCGTAAGCTGCTGCAAATTTTACAGCATCTACAGGTGTTAAGTTATCTGAAATTTTACCACCTATGGTACCTCTAATTCCTGATATTGATTTTATTAATGTCATTATTATTGTATTAGGTTGAACAAATATAATTTTTTTAACTAGAATCTTACTTTATACAAAAAAATGATTTCATAAAAAAAACCTAATATTTACAATATTAGGTTTTTTACATAGTTATCAATTAGTTTAATTTCGTTGTTTTTTCCAATACTCTCTCCATTCAACTCCTTTTTCTTTTCCTATTACTTTTAAAATCTTTTTATTGGCATTTTTTCTAGTCGCAATTATCTCACTTTTTGTTTCTAACTCACTTTTACCTCTTGCTTTAATTTCTTTTATCTGATTTTTCCTTTCAGTCCAAATTTTAACAACTTCACTACCTTGTTCTTCAGACAAATTTAAAGCTTCTATAGCTCCCTTAATTCCTTTCTTTTCTTTTTTCTGAGCAGTAATAACATTAACAGCTAAAAAAAGAGTTACCATAACTATCAATACTTTTTTCATTTTAAATAAATGTAATAAAAAAACCAATACAAAATGTATTGGTTTTTTAAAATTTATAGAATTTTCTAGAAAAAAATTATTTTTTACCAGCTTCCATTTTCTTTTTTAAATCTGCAAGACCACCTATGATACCTCTAATTCCTGATATTGATTTTATTAATGTCATTATTATTGTATTAGGTTGAACAAATATAATTTTTTGCTTTTAAAATTTAAATTAAAAGCATTTAATACTTTACATTTTTTTTAGTTGAGTGATGCGTTAGGGATTGTAATGAAAATCCTTTTTTTGAAGAATGATAAAAAAGATTGTAATGTAAAGCCCGACCTTTAGGTAACGCCCAAATAAAAACAAAAAAAAGCTGCTACAAATTGTAACAGCTTTTAATTTTATAAATAGTGTACTCTGTAAAAATTATTTTTTACCAGCTTCCATTTTCTTTTTTAAGTCTGCAAGACCACCTATGTCTCCTAAAGTAGTTTTTTCTGCTTCTGCTGCTTTCTTAACTGCTGCTTTCACATTTCTTTTCTCTTGCTCTTTAAATAATGATGTATGAGATACTACAACTCTTCTGTATTCTTTAGAGAATTCTAAAACAACAAATTCTATAGTGTCTCCTTTTTCTAATTTAGAACCATCTTCTTTTTCTAAGAATCTTGTTGGTGCAAAACCTTCTACTCCATCAGCAAAAGCTACAACTGCTCCTTTATCATTCTTTTCTTTGATAGTTCCTTGGTGTTTAGAACCAATTGCATACGTAGCTTCATGAGCATCCCAAGGGTTATCTTGAGTTTGTTTATGACCTAAGTTTAACTTTCTGTTCTCTACATCTAATTCTAATACTTGTACTTCTAATTTGTCTCCAACAGTAACAAAATCTGATGGATGCTTAATCTTCTTAGTCCAAGATAAGTCAGAAATGTATACTAAACCATCAATACCTTCTTCTAACTCTACAAACACACCAAAGTTAGTGTAGTTACGTACAGTACCAGTATGAGTAGAACCTACAGGATATTTAGATGTAATATCTGTCCAAGGGTCTGGGTGTAATTGTTTAATACCTAAAGACATTTTACGGTCTTCTCTATCTAAAGTTAAGATTTGAGCCTCTACTTTATCTCCAACTTTTACAAAATCTTGCGCAGAACGTAAGTGTGTAGACCAAGACATTTCAGAAACGTGAATTAATCCTTCTACTCCTTGTTCAACTTCTACAAACGCACCATAATCAGCTAAAACAACAACTTCTCCAGTTACTTTATCACCAACTTTTAAATCAGCATTTAAAGCTTCCCATGGGTGAGCAGATAATTGTTTTAAACCTAATTGAATTCTAGATTTGTTATCATCAAAATCTAAAATTACAACATTTAATTTCTGATCTAATTCTACAACCTCATTAGGGTGATTAATTCTAGACCAAGATAAATCAGTAATGTGTACTAAACCGTCTACACCACCTAAGTCAACAAACACACCGTAAGAAGTAATGTTTTTTACAACACCTTCTAATACTTGTCCTTTTTCTAATTGACCAATAATCTCTTTTTTCTGTAATTCAATATCAGCTTCAATAAGTGCTTTATGAGATACAACAACGTTTTTAAATTCGTGGTTAATTTTAACAACTTTAAATTCCATTGTTTTCTCTACATACTGATCGTAATCTCTAATTGGTTTCACATCAATTTGAGAACCTGGTAAGAAAGCTTCAATACCAAATACATCTACAATCATACCACCTCTAGTTCTACACTTAACAAAACCGTTAACTACTTCACCAGTCTCATGAGCATTGTTTACACGCTCCCAAGCTTTAATTACTCTTGCTTTTTTGTGAGATAATACTAACTGACCAGAAGAATCTTCTCTTTTATCAACTAATACTTCTACTTTGTCTCCTTCTGCTAATGCTTGGTTGTAACGAAATTCGTTTAAAGAAATAACCCCTTCAGATTTAGAGTTAATATCAATAATTGCATCTCTATCTGTAATTCTAATTACAGTACCCTCAATTACATCACGTTCATTTACAAAACCTACAGTTCCTTCTAAAGCTTTTTCAAACTCTTGTAATTTAGTTTCATCAACAGCCTCAATACCTTGTTCGTATTTGTGCCAGTCAAAATCAGCTAAAAATTGTGTTGGATTTACAGCAGGTGCTGCTTCTTGTGCTTCTATGTTTTTTGTTTCTTCAGACATGTTCCGAGAAATAAATTTGTATCTTGTTGTTTTTCAGATTTTAAACGATAAAAACTCCAAGAGATGTTTTTATAAAATATATTTTTTAACCCTTTTTTAAATCTGTTCTCGTAAAAAGGAGTGCAAATTTACAAAAATGTTTTGATTATTAATACTTTACAATTAATTAATTATTCTTTTTATTCTTGATAATCAAAAAACTACCTTTGCAACTTTAATAACCGTTTGGTTTATTTTTAAAAGATGGATAACAACACGCAAAATTTGGTTAACAAAGGTATAATGCTTCCTTTAATGGAAGAGTTTTATACAATACAAGGAGAGGGTTCTCATACAGGTACTGCTGCTTATTTTATAAGAGTTGGTGGCTGCGACGTAGGTTGCCATTGGTGCGATGTTAAAGAAAGTTGGAACGCAGATTTACACCCGCCAACATTAGCAGATACTATTGTTAATAATGTAAAAAAATACGCCAAAACAGTTGTAATTACTGGTGGAGAACCTTTAATGTGGTCTATGGATTATATTACAGAGTTATTACAAAAAAATAATATAAAAACACACATAGAAACCTCTGGTGCCTACCCTTTTTCTGGTAAATGGGATTGGTTTTGTTTGTCTCCTAAAAAAACAAAATTACCTTTAAACGAGGTGTACCCACAAGCAAACGAGCTTAAAATGATTATTCATAATAAATCAGATTTCTTATTTGCTGAAGAACAAGCTGCAAAAGTTGGTAAAGACTGTCAACTCTATTTACAGCCAGAATGGAGTAAAAAAGAAAAAATGACTGAACTTATTGTGGATTATGTTATGAAAAATCCTAAATGGAAAATTTCATTACAAACTCATAAATATTTAAATATACCTTAATTTTTTTAGTAGCTGATACCTGCTTTCCGCTATATCTTTTTATACTTTAGGCTAAGTTTATTTAATTATTTTACATCTTATAAATAATTAAATATCTATTCACTTTATTACTCACTAATATAAAAAGGATGTCGCTGCAATCAGGGCTAAACCAAACTATTAGTTACAAATAAAATAAATCTATAAAACAAATTAATTTTTACAGTTGTTTCCAAAAATGGAACCCAAGTATAGAGTACCCTAAATTAAAATAAAATTTATGAGATCTTGAGTTCTCAACATAAGTATTTAATTCTATGGTTTTACAATTATTTTGTTTTGCCCATACTTCTATAAAATTAAAAAACTTTTTTCCATATCCTTTAGACTGAATATCCTTATCAATAGTTACATTATCAACTTCAAGTTGTTTACCAGAATATAATCTAATAGTTATCCATCCACTAGAAATTCCAATAAGTTTTTCTTCTATAAACAATCCAAAACAAAAGTAAGTGGGCAGTTCAAACATTTGTTTTTGATATTCTTTTACTTCATTTAAAGTCAATTTCGGATTTAATTGTTTTCCAAAAAAAGCAATTTCATCAAGATAATCTATTGTTAGCAATTTAAATGTCAAACCTTCCTTATTCATGTTACTTTCAAGTTTAAATTATTTAAAAAGCAAATTTAAAGATTAGTTTAATCTTCTATCTACCAATGTACAAATACGTTCAAACTGTTCTTTTATTCCCATATCAGAATTATCAATTTCAATGGCGTCTTTATCTATAATTAAAGGAGAATCTTTTCTAGTAGAATCAATACGATCTCTTTCAACTACATTTTCAAGAATTTCTTTATAATCAACATTATCACCTCTATCAATTAATTCTTTGTAACGTCTAAAAGCTCTTTTGTCAGCAGATGCAGTCATAAATAATTTAAGTTCTGCATCCGGAAAAACAACAGAACCAATATCTCTACCATCCATAACAATGCCTCCTCTTTTCCCCATAGATTGCTGTTCAGCAACTAACTTTTTTCTAACGGCACTAATAGTAGCTATTTTACTTACTAATTTAGATACAGCAAGTGTTCTAATTTCTTTTTCAACATTAATCTCATTTAAATACATTTCTGCAAATCCTAAACGATCATTAAATACAAAAGATAATACTATTTCTTCTAGTTTATTTACTAAAGCATCACTCTCAACAACTCCATTTACAATTAATTCATTTTGCATTGCATACAAAGTAACTGCTCTATACATAGCACCTGTATCAACGTAAATATAATTGTATTTTTTTGCTAACATCTTAGCAATCGTACTTTTACCGGTAGATGATAAACCATCTATTGCAATAGTAATTTTTTTACTCATTAACTGTATTATTAATCTAATTATCTTTTATATCATTATCAACTTTATCGCCTAAATTAATCAATAAACTAAAAGTGCTAGAATTAGAAGCCGAATGATAATTAGAGAATGCATAATTAAATTTCATTTTTCTAAATTTAATTCCAAAACCTAAAGAAATTCCACTAGATGTTCTAAGGTTTTGTCTTTTAAGTTCTGCTGCTCTTCTAAAGTTATATCCTAATCTAAGATTAATCGCTCTTTTAGAAAATAATTCACCTCCAATTGTAAAGTGTCTTAAAGCATTATTTATAAAAGATATTTCAGGTTGACTCACATCTCCATTTAAGTTAGTAACCTGATCTGAAGGGTTTGGTGCAGATATATCCCATCTCTGGATATTATTAATTGTAAAATACCATTTTAAAGGAACATGTTGCAATTCATAAGAACCTCCTAAGGCTAAATTAAAAGGTAAATCCTCACGCAAACCATTAAAGGTACTTATTTGTGTACCAATATTTCTAGCTACAAAAGTTAATACTAAAGCCGATTCGGGATTATTATACAATAAACCAAAATCAGCAGCTATTCCTACAGATGAAAATGTGTCTACATTAGTATTAATAATTTTAACGTTTGACCCAAAATGAATATGAGTCTTTGGAATTTTTACTGAATACCCAACAGAAATAGCTATATCTTTTGCATTGAAGTTACCGGTTTCTATTCCCGATTCATTAGCTCCAATAAAACTACCATTATCACGATATTTAATACTTCCATGAAAAGTACCTAATTTTTTAAATAATTTTGAAGCATAACTAACAGATCCAATATTTATATCAGCCAAAAAATTTGTATAATTAACAGAAAGTTTACCATTTAAACTTTCATTAATAGTAGCAGGATTCCATATAGGTTGGTTTACATCATCTATTAAAGTTAAAACCTCTCCTCCTAAAGCAACTTGTCTAGCTGAAGTAGATAAATTTAAAAACAGGTATACTTCTTCACCTCCTGTTTGAGCTTTCAATCCGAAAACAAAGAACAACAAAGAATTAAAAATAAGTATTTTTTTAAAGCTCATCTTATAAAAACAAATGGTTACAGAATAATAACGAAAATACATCATTAAAGTATACCAACCTTAAAATAATTGTATAAAAAAACCTCATATCCATTAGATATGAGGTTTGTAAATCTTGATTGATCAAGATAAGAAAGGCAGCGACCTACTCTCCCACATAAATGCAGTACCATCGGCGCTATTGGGCTTAACTTCTCTGTTCGGTATGGGAAGAGGTGAGCCCCAATGCTATAACCA
>CALHCK010000038.1 GCA_937936695.1 uncultured Polaribacter sp. | reverse complement strand
CTTTTAGGTTTAGTATCTTTATTAAACCAAGCAGCCCATGTATACGAACCAATTTCTAAAACATCTTTATTATTAAAATCTTTTAATAATTCATTTAAAATTTTCTTTTCTCTTTTATAAGAATAGAAAAAAGCATGTCTTCTTAATTTTTTAATCTTACTTCTATCAAGCTTACCTTCGTTCCAGTAATCTTTTTCCGTTTGATTAATTTCTTCCCTTGTTTTTGACATCCAATATTATTCTTTTATACGTTCTTGATACGTACCTTTAGTAGTTTCTACTTTAATTTTATCTCCTTCATTTATAAATAAAGGTACATTAACTATAGCTCCACTTTCTACTGTTGCAGGCTTTGTAGCATTAGTAGCTGTATTTCCTTTAACTCCTGGTTCTGTATGAGTCACTTCTAAAATAACACTCGCAGGCATATCTACAGAAAGTGGCATATCATCTTCAGAATTAATAATTATTGTAACTATCTCTCCTTCTTTCATTAATTCTGGAGCATCTAAAGCTGCTTTTTCTAACTGAATTTGAGAGTAGTCTTGCTCATTCATAAAATGATACGTAGTTCCTTCATTATATAAATATTGAAACTTGTGAGTTTCTACTCTTACGTCTTCAATTTTTCTTCCTGCAGGAAAAGTGTTATCTACTACTTTACCGTTAGTAACACTTTTTAATTTTGTTCTAACAAAAGCAGGTCCTTTACCTGGTTTTACGTGTAAAAATTCTACTATTTTATAAATATCGTTATTGTATCTAATACAAAGTCCGTTTCTTATATCTGAAGTTGTTGCCATTTTATTTTTTTAATTTGCTTTATAATATCCTTTCATAATACCTCTGTGAGAATCTTTAATAAACTGAATAATTTCATCGCGTTCTGGAGTAGCCTCTTTTTCTGCTTCTATTATTGCAATTGCTTGTGAAGTATTATAATTTTTTTGAAATAAGATTCTATATATATCTTGAATTTCTCTAATTTTTTCTGTTGTAAATCCTCTTCTTCTTAACCCTACCGAATTAATACCTACATAAGATAAAGGTTCTCTTGCCGATTTAACATAAGGTGGTACATCTTTTCTTACCAAAGAACCTCCTGTTACAAATGCATGACTACCTACAGAGGCAAATTGATGTACCGCTACCATACCAGCTAATACAACATTATCTCCTATAGTTACATGACCTGCTAATGTAGAATTATTAGAAAAAATACAATTATCTCCTACAAAAGAATCATGAGCAATATGGCAGTAAGCCATAATTAAACAATTATTACCAATTTTAGTTTTTAATCTATCTTTAGTACCCCTGTTTATAGTAACACATTCTCTAATAGTAACATTATTACCTATTTCTACAGTAGTTTCTTCGTCGTTAAATTTTAAATCTTGTGGAATTGCAGAAATTACAGCTCCTGGAAAAATTTTACAATTTTCTCCTATTATAGCACCCTCCATTATAGTTACGTTAGAACCAATCCATGTTCCAGAACCAATGGTAACATTGTTATGAATAGTAGTAAAAGGTTCTATTACTACATTTTGAGCTATTTTAGCCTGAGGATGCACATATGCTAGTGGTTGATTCATAAACTATTTTATTTTTGATATTTGTGCCATTAATTCTGCTTCGGCTACTAATTTTCCGTTAGCATAAGCATACGCTTGCATATGACAAATACCTCGTCTTATTGGAGTAATTAAATCTGCTTTAAAAATTACCGTATCTCCTGGTAATACTTTTTGTTTAAACTTTACATTATCCATTTTCATGAAATAGGTAAGATAATTCTCTGGATCTGGTACAGTGTTTAATACTAAAACACCTCCACATTGAGCCATAGCCTCTACCTGTAAAACCCCTGGCATAACTGGTGATCCTGGAAAATGCCCTACAAAGAAGTTTTCATTCATTGTAACATTTTTCATACCTACCACATGCGTATCAGATAATTCTAAAATTCTATCAATTAACAAAAAAGGCGGTCTGTGAGGTAACACATCCATAATTTGATGAATGTCCATTAAAGGAGTTTCATTTAAATTATATTGTGGTACTTTATTTCTTTTTTCTTGTTTAATAATTTTAGAAAGTTTTTTAGCAAATTGAGTATTTATTAAATGCCCCGGTTTATTTGCAATAATTTTCCCTTTAATTTTAACACCTGCTAAAGCTAAATCTCCAATAACATCTAACAATTTATGTCTTGCAGCTTCATTAGCCCAATGCAAAGTTAAATTATCTAAAATTCCGTTTGGTTTAACAGATATATCATCTTTTTTAAATGCCTTTTGTAACTTTTCCATAGTTTCGTCAGACAATTCTTTGTCTACATAAACTATAGCATTATTTAAATCACCACCTTTAATTAAGTCGTTTTCTAAAAGCATTTCTATTTCGTGCAAAAAACTAAAAGTTCTTGCATCTGCAATTTCTTCTTTAAAATCAGAAATTTTATCTAATGTTGCATTTTGAGTTCCTAGAATTTTAGTACCAAAATCTACCATAGTTGTTACTTGGTATTCTTCTGATGGCATTAAAATTATTTCACTCCCGGTAATTTCATCTTTATAAGAAATAATTTCTTTTACAACATACTCATCTACTTCAGCATCTTGTTCTTCAATACCTGCTTCTTCTAGTGCTTTTACAAAATATTTAGAAGAACCATCCATAATAGGTGGTTCAGAAGCATTTATTTCTATTAATAAGTTATCTATATCTAAACCTACAGCTGCGGCTAAAACATGCTCAGATGTTTGAATTTGTACACCGTTTTTTTCTAAATTAGTACCTCTTTGGGTATTAACAACATAATCTGCCTTTGCTTCTATTGTAGGAGAACCTTCTATATCTATTCTACTAAAAGCAAAACCATGGTTTGCTGGAGCAGGCTTTAAGGTCATTGTTACATTTTTACCTGTATGCAATCCTACACCAGATAAACTTACCTCTTTCTGTATTGTTTTTTGCTTCTTACTCATT
>CALHCK010000037.1 GCA_937936695.1 uncultured Polaribacter sp. | reverse complement strand
TATAAGTAATTGCAGAAATTTCTTTATTATTAGTAGTGTTATTTTTAGTACAACTAATAAAAGGGCTACTCATTAAAATTAAACTTGTTATGTATGCTGTTTTTGTAAGTAATGCTTTCATGTTTTTTTCTTTTAAAGTGTGATTACACTGTAAAAGTAGGAGGTAGGTTGGCTTAAATTTTAGTAGTATTAGAATTCGTATTCTATGAGTTAGAATTCGTGTTATTAATTAAAAATAATTAGAAAACTTAAATGTATTATATAAACAAAGCCTTTTAAACATAATGTTTAAAAGGCTTTATTTATAAAGTTTAATAACAACTTAACTATAATTTGTATTCAAGACCAAAACTTAGTACTCTAGATTTAATAATGTCATCTCTTTCTAAAATACCAATAAAATATCTCGAATTTAATCTTAAAGATTCTGATAAGTTGTAACCGACACCAATGTTAATACCAAAATCAAATTTATCAAAATCTGTAGGTGTAATTTCCTCTTGATTTATATTTGAAAAAGGGTCTTCAATAATTTTATCTTTTCTATCTACAATAAAACCAAGTTGCAAACCTCCTTCTAAATTAATTTTTTCTGATATAAAATATTGTAATGTTACTGGTAAAGAAATTACATATTCTGTAATATTCATTTCAAATCTTGAATTACTAATATTTCTTCTTTCATCTATAATATTAACGTCATCAACCACAGTTTTTGTTCCTTGAGTGTACAATAATAATTCTGGTTGAATTTTAACTTTTTCAGAGATTTCAATATTTGAGAAACCACCAACATAAAAACCAAGATTAAATTGATAATCCGCTAATCTTTGTCCACCTACAAAAATTTCAGGTGAATACTTAGATAGGTTAATACCCGATTTAATTCCGAAGGTAGTATTAGAGTTTTGAGCACATACATATGTACTAATTAAAAGCATTAATAATAGTGCAATTTTTTTCATTTACTGTAAAATTTAAGGATATGTTAAAAAAAGCAATATTAATAAAAATAACCTTTTAATTAATAGACTCCATTAATTTTACTCTAACATTATGTATGTAGCTCCAAAATTGCTTTTCATCAATTTTTAAATCTTTACATATTTGTTTTGTAGGTTTATTGTCAAATGTTTTTAAAATAAAAACATGTCTTTGTAAGGCTGGTATTTCTTTTAATGTTTCAGAAATAGTGTTAAAATCTAGATTTAGAGAGTTTGATTTGGTAATAGCTAAAGCCATAATTTTAAATTTTGGTGGTTAATTTAATGCAAGGTAATTACAGAATATTCATTTTTTAACCTATTTTTGTTCTAAGAAGTATGATTTCATGAAATCATACAAAGTTTATTTTATATCAATATCTTCATGTTAACCGCAAAAAATAAAGAAGTTTCTGTAATTATTACTGATAGTCAAACCTTAATAATATGGGTAAATGAACAATTTAGTAAAATGACAGGATATGAGTTACACGAAGTTAGAGGTAAAAAAGCATCATTACTACAAGGTAGAAATACCGAAAAATCAGCTGTTTCTAGAATTAGAACTTCGTTACAAAAAAAAGTTCAATTTCATGACAGGATAACTAATTATAGAAAAAATGGTGAGGAATACACTTGCGCCTTAACAATACATCCTATTTTTGACATTAAAGGAGATTTGTTGAACTTTGTTGCTTTTGAGGTTGATAATAATATTGTAAACCCAGATACAATACCTTTAATGCAATTAACTTCTCCTAAGAAAAAATACCTTACAGATTCAGAAGAATTATCTTTGTATTTTAAGTTATTAGAACTTTTTAGGAATGAAAAATTATTTTTAGAGCCTGATATTAGTTTAAATAAAATTGCTACATTGTTAGAAACTAATGTAAAGTATCTATCATACGTAATAAATAATCAAACAGAAAATAACTTTAAATACTTTGTAAATAAATTTAGAGTGCAAGAGTTTCAGCGTATTGTGTCTTTAAAAGAAATGGAAAACTATACACTTTTTAGTATAGGGCAACATTGTGGTTTTAAAAATAAATCTACTTTTTACAATGTAATTTTAAATCATACAGGAAAAACTCCTAAAAGTATTGCTAAGGTTTATATTTAAACTTTAACCAACTATTTAGATACCAAAAAAGAATGTCTATAAGACCTATTTTAAAACCTATTTACAAATAACTGTAAATAGGTTTTTTAAATTATACACTTACAGTTTTGGCATATTCCATAAAATAAGAATTTAGTTTTTTTAATCCAGGAGTAATACTTTCTGAATATAACACATACTGACATTTACGGATACTTTGGGTAATAGCAAGTACGTTTGCATTTGCTGTTTTGTCTTTTAAAAATTCGGCATCATCAATACTAAAAATCTTTACTTGTGTGGTATTTAAACCTTCTAGTAACAATAGTTTATTTATAATTTTAGGTGTAGCTATAAGAATATCTATCCCTTCAAAAATTTCAGATTTTAATAAATCTATGTGCTCTTTTTCGTTTCCACAATACAAACGCATAGAGGTGTATCTGGTATAAGGTAAAAAAGCATCGTATAAATCTAACGCTTTTTGATTGTTTTCTACTAAAACAATAGCCCTTGGTGCTACACCTGCTTCTTCGCATTTTATTTTATGCAATGTTGTTAAAATAAGTGCAGTTGTTTTACCACTACCAACTTTAGCTGTACAAAAAACATTGGCACCACTTTTTATAATAGGAATACTTGCTTTTTGAAAAGGAGTAGCTGTTGTTATCTCTTGACTCTCTAATATATTTTTAATATGAGGGTGTAATTTTTTAAAAGCCATGTAAAAATGATTGATTTTTAAAGTTTTTACAAATGTACAATTAAATGATTTTTTTAAGGGTTATGTTATGATAGGATTAGCATTAAAAATTATTTATTCTGTAATAATTAATAATTTTACCCGACGATTAAGTAAAAACTTTCATGAAACATCTTTTTAAAATTATTTTTGTTTTCGCTTTAGTGTTAACTAGTTGTAATAATGATGACGATAGCAATGTTACTCCGGCAAACGGCGCACCAGTAGCAAGAGAATGTCCTTCAACAAGTAGTTTAGTGGGGCAGTCCAGAGATTTTACGGCTAACAACCAATACAGAATTAGTGGTACAGTTACCATTGTATCTGATTGTGAAATTGAAATATCTAACTTTTTTTACAACGGATTAGGTCCGAATGTAAGTGTTTATGCAGGAGTAAATAACAACTTTGACAATGGTGTTAACATGAGCGAACGTTTAAACGGAAGAAGATTTGAAGGAGAAACATTACGATTTTTCTTACCTGAAGGGAGTACTTTTAATGAGTTTAATAGTATTAGTATTTGGTGTTTCGAATTTGATATAGATTTTAGCTCAGTATCTTTTTAGACTTTTTTTTAGAAAATAATATTTTAAACGGCTTAAATTTAAGGGGATATCCTTTTAGTTTAAGCTTTTTTATTTCTTAAATTTATAATTTATGTAATGTTGTTTTAAGTACTAAAGTTAACAAATAAAACACAGATATAAAGTCCTTTTAGACTTTCGTAAATTGGTTAAAAGAAGCAATTAATTTTATACTTTGGTGGCAGTAGTTTTATCTTTCAAATTGTAACATAAATCCGTCAGCTTTAGATCTAGACAACACTTCATTTTGATTAATTGTCAAGCTCTTAATTGAAAAAGCAAAACCACCATATTCAACATCATTTATTATAATATAATTAATTCCATTTATTTCATTAGTTGATTGCATAAAATTAATGCAAACTTATTTACAAATATTAAAACCTTAATCAATTATAATCTAGTTATTTATATAATTTTATAGAAAATAGATACCTCTAAAAGTTGTTTTTTCTTATCAAATTTAACTCACGAACTGTCTGATTTATAAAAATTAAATTATATTTTTATTCTGATAGTATAGATTTTTTACTTCATAAACAGAAGTAAAAGTTAGCTTTTATAGTTTAAATTCAATTGATTTAAATTTTTGTATATTAGTTCATAAATACTAATCATAATAATTAAAAACAATGAAGAAATTAAGTTTATTGATAATGACCATCCTTTTTATAGGAGTAATTTCTTGTAGAGATACAAAAAAAGATCAACAAAAATTAGATACTACACTAAACAAAATAGAATCAGTTGAAAAAGAAATAGATAATACGGTTAAAGAAGTCGAAAAAAAATCAAAAGAAGTTCAGTCTGCACTAAATGAACTAGATAATATTTAAAACTAAACACAAAGAATTATGAAAAATATAGCGCATGTAATAGCTGTAATGTTTTTTGCATTTATTATAACAGTATCCAATGGTTATGCCCAAGGAAAATCTCAAGAAAAAGTAAAAGCAAAAAAAGAAAAGATAAAAAAAGTCAAAAAAGATCTAGAAGATGAAGTTAATGATGAAGTAAACAAGAAAAAAAATAAAGCCGATGAAATGAAGGGGAAGGGCAGAAAAATGAAAGAAAAAGGAAAAAATAAAATAAAAGAAAAAGGGAAAAAGGTTAAAGAAAATGTTGAAGATAATATTAATGATGAAGTAAATAAGAAAAAAAGGAAAGCCGATGAAATGAAAGGGAAGGGAAAAGATAAAATAAAAGAAAAGGGGAAGAAAAGTAAAAACGATGATAATAAAGACGATGATAATGATGACGATGATGATGATGAGGTGAAAAAAGAAAAGAAAGACAAACCTGAAAAGAAGTTAAATAAAGGTAATACTTATGGTCGTGACAAAGGTGATATGAGTGGAAAAGAGTTTGGACAACATAGAGCTGCAATGGCTAAAGAAAAAATTAAAGAATCTGAAGCAGCCTTAACAGAAGAAGAAAAAGTTTTAAAAAGAGGACGAAAAAAAGTAAAAGAGGCTAAAGAAAAAATTGCCAAACAACGCCAAGAAAAAGAGGTAGATAAAGAAATTTTAAAAGAAAAAGAAGCTAAAATATCCAAAGCTGAAGAGAAGTTAAATGAATTGGAAAAAGTAATAAAAAAAGGAAAAGAAAAAGTAAAAAATCAACGTAAAAAAATTGAAGAAGTAGGAAATAAACCAGTTGAATAAATAAGTTTCATTATACATTTTAAAAACCCTTGTTTTAGAAAACAAGGGTTTTTATTTATTCTAAACTTCCTAAACAAATATATAAATTTTATTATCCGTGGTAAATATTAATAATTGATAAAAATATGTA
>CALHCK010000036.1 GCA_937936695.1 uncultured Polaribacter sp. | reverse complement strand
TTTTGGGAAGCTTCTTTAAGTTCTGTTATTAAAGAAAAACGCAAACCTGAAGAAAGAAAATTGTTTCTACAAAAAGTGGTTACAGAAATTTTAGATACATATCCGCCAAAAAATAAAACCTCTAAAAATTAATTTTTAGAGGTTTTATTTTTTGTTCTTTATTTTTTTAGAATTGATACTTTATAGCCAATGCTACACCAGAACTTAATCCGTTTAAACCACCTGCAATTCCTATCTCTGGTCTGTAATCTAAAGATAATAATATAGGTTCGTTAAAATTATACTCTATACCCGCAACACCTGCTGCGTATATACCTGTTCCGTTAACAGATACAATACCACCACCAGCACCAGCATACCAATTAAAATTACGTTCTAATTTCCATACCCACTCGTATAAACCAGTTGCTTTAAAGTTTGCAAATTCGTTAGCCAATCCTAAGTCTATTTCTAACCTATTATTGTTGCCTAAGTTTTTTTGGTAAGAAATTTCTCCGCCTGTACCATTACCACCACCAAAGCGTAAACCAATAGCATTGTCTGCTATTTCTTGGGCGTTTAAAGTTAAAAAGGATATAAATAATAATGTAATTGTTAAAAATAGTTTCTTCATGTTTTATATATGTTTTTTTGTTCTACACTTCAAAAGTATAGCTATTGTTCTATTTATTTTAACGCTATCAAATCAAATTTTATAACAATCCATTTAACAAGGTTTATTTATTAATTTGTAAACGTGTTCCTTTAGAGTGACTACTAAATTCAGGAGCATACATACTTTGTATGGTTGTAATTCCGTTGCTAAAATTACCCGCATTGTTTACTCTTACATCATATTCAAAAACGTATACTCCTTTAGGTAAACGATCAAAAAAGAAATTAGTTGCTGCGTCTTTAGTACTTTGGTAATACCCTAAATTGTCTTGCCATTTGTAACTAGATAATACATTTATAGGCTCTAAACCTGCAGCTCTTAAATCTTTCATATGAATAAATTCTAGCTCTCTGTCAGCTCTTATTTCTATTCGTACAGTAAGTAAATCTCCAATTTTTAATGATGTTTTATCAGAAATAGCTGTTAGTTGTTTTCCTGTGTCAGAATTTTCCTTTAAAAACAGTTTTTTATTTATTTTTAAAGGAGTTTCTGCAGAAGTAATTTTATCTAAATTTTCAAAGTATTGCCAATATAAACCTCCCCAGGCAATGCCATTTCCTGTTTTTGCAATGGTAACTTCACTCATATTATTTTTTATTTCAGAACCGTTCCAAGAGGTTTTAAAGTAGCCTGATCCTGCTTCTGTTTTTATTGTTGGTGTTTCAGATGGTTGTATTGTTGTGTTTCCTATTTTAGTGGTTACAGCGTCTGTAACAGAAATCCAATTACTACCATTTAAAAGCAATGCATATACAGCTTCTGTTGTAGCTTTAGTAGTTTTCCATTTATTAGTTTGCTTATTTTTTAATAACCAAATTTTAAGATTATCAATTGTTTTTATGTCGTTTTCTATTTCAGAAAAAGCTTCAATTAATAAAGCCTGTGTTTCTACTGGGGCTTGATAATAGTGATAACCAGAAGTGTTAGATTTCCAATACATTCCTAATTCATCAGAAACAATTGAATTTTCTTTTAAAGAATTTAAAATTTTATTTGCTATCACTTTTTTATCATCTCTAAAAAGAGATAAGGCAATTTGCCCTTTTGCATACAAATTATAATCATTCCAAAAAATGGTAGCCTGATTTTTATAATAATCTGCAGCTTTTTTAATATTGTTATCTAAAGGAATATTTTTATAAAAACTGCGCATATACAAATACTGAATAACAAAATAATTTAGATGATTTTTAGATAAAAAAACAATATGCTTTTTAGGATTTTCATCTTTATATTTAGTAGCTCTTTTTATTAGATAATTGTATTCGTCTAATAACTTTTTATCTAAGAATAGTACCGCCTTTTTTAACATTCTTTTGGTAGAACTATCAAAATTTTTAATCCCCAGTTTTTGTAAATGACCAAAACCAGCAGCAATGTGTTGCGTTATAAATATGCTTTCATATCTGCTACCTTTAAACCAAGGAAAACCACCAGAATTCATTTGTATACTTTGTAGCTTTTTAATGGATTTTTGTTGCTCATTTTTCATTTTAGCAACATCAAACAACAAGGCAATTCTTTTTTTCTGTTCGGTTTCTGATTGTGCATCTCTAAGCCAAGGAGTTTCTTGTATAAGTAATGATTTTAATTCTTGATTTTTTTCTAAGTTAGATAACAAAGCATCAGAAGATTTCCAATTAGAAAAAACTTCTTTAATTTTAGGGTTCGAGTTGGTTACAAAACTAGCCAGGGTATTTGCGTAATATCTAGAGAAAGTTTGTTCTGCACATTCAAACGGATATTCCATTAAATAAGGCAATGCTTGTATAGCATACCAAGCAGGATTAGAAGTAATTTCTAGTGTTAGTTTATGATTTTTTAATGTAGATGAGGTGGTGTTTTTTAATTTATTGAGTGTAAATTTTTTAGTTTGATTAGACCCAATCCACATTGGTAAGGTTTCTGTAACCAACATTCTATTAGACAATACGGGTAGTACATTTTGTTCTCCATCAGAAAAATTACCAGCTTTTGCAACAATTTTATATTGTACAGCTTGTACCGTTTCAGGTATAGATATATGCCAGAAAACATTAGTATTGCCATTTTTATTAACTGTAAAATTTTTAGAAGCATTTGTGTTTTGTAAATCTATGTCTATATTTTTACCTGTAACAGCATCTGTTAAGGTTAATAGAGCCATTCCGTTTAACATGTTTTCTGTTAA
>CALHCK010000035.1 GCA_937936695.1 uncultured Polaribacter sp. | reverse complement strand
TGTAACTGTGTTAGATGTATTATTCTGTAAAAATTTATCAGTATTTGTAGATTTAATAGAATAACTACCATCACTTAATCTTCTAACATCATATTTTTTATCACCATCATTTCTAGGCGATAAATTTGTTAATTTTAACCTGTTTTGTGAAGCTACAGTTCTCATTATACCTGTACCTGTTCCACTAGTTTTTCTAATATCGATGTTGTAAGAGCTTCCTTGTTGAATAAAACGAAACTGCTTGTCATTACCTGAACCAGAAGAATTAGTAGCTACATCTTCTCCGTTACCATCCATATAGCGATTTGTAGCTACATTTCTTAATTGATACCAAGAACCTGTTATGCCAGTAGCACTACCACCACTAGAACTTCCTACAGGATTGTGTGTTGCAGGAGATGCTGCCTCTAAAGTTGTAGCTACTCTCATCTCATCAAAATAAGCCGTTATATCATATTTACACGCTTTACCGTTGTATGCTCCCCACTTAGGATATACATTGTCTGCTTGACTAAAAGGACCATCATTAGTTCTATGATTTGCTTTTTTACCGTTTATAATGGTAGCTCTATACTCATCTGCGCCAGAATTACTAAGAGTTTGTTTTGCTCCGTTAAACCAAAATTCTACAGAACCATTACCAGTACCAGGATCTCCACCTGTAGCACCTGAAGCAGCTCCTTTTCTAATTCTTAATACAATATCTACCCATGTATCTTCTGGTACAGGTACACTTGCTAAAGTTGTACGTCTTTTAGAAATACTACCAGAACAACTATTCCAAGCAGAATTAAGTCTATTACTACTATTTAAACAAGGTCCAAATGCTTCTAAAAACAACCTACCATTAGCGTATTCAAAATTTAAAGGATAATTTTGTTTTCCACCAGGAGCTTCTGTTTTCCATTGCCAAACAGTAACTTTATCTGTAGAAGCTATATTTCTGTCTGAAGATATTTTAAATCTCCATCCATAATAAAAAGCTTCTCCACTACCATGAGCAAAAGTACTAGAAGTACCGTTTGTTCTAGCTAATTCAGCACGTTGTCTACCTCTTGGTTTTCTAACTCGCCATACACGACCATAATCTCCGTCTACTACGGTACCAACAGATGCAGCAGCAGTTCCAGCAGGATTACAATCTCCATCAGTTTTACTTTGTGCAGTATCAAATCTGTTAAAAAAAGTATTAACATTTGTACTAGAGTCTGGGTTTGCATGCCATCTTACTTGCGCCATACTTACGTATGACGTGAGTAAAATACATGAACAGAAAAATCTGAATAGTTTTTGTTTGTTTGTCAAATAGTTTTTAATCATAATTGTTTTAATTTAGTTTCTTGTTCTTGTTTTTGTTCAAAGTAAAACATGAATAATGTTTTACTTTGAACGAGGTTTGATTAAGTTTCCACTATTATCACTCAAAAAATTAATTGCATTTAACAATATAATTAACACACGATTTAGTTTAGAATGCATCAATTCTTATCGGATAATAAATTTTAACTTTTTATTAACGTTAACATTACAAATATATCTATAAATGTATGTTTTGGAATACAAAACAAGGGGTACTAAAATACAATTAACTGTTTTTAAGTGTTTTATGTATTTGTTTTAGAGTTGAATTTACTAGCATACTCAGATGGATTTTGGTTGTAGTATTTTTTGAAAGACTTGCTAAAGTGTTTTGGAGTCTTAAAGCCTATACGATAACTAACTTGTGAAATGTTAAGATTGCCCTCTTCTAAAAGTTGTGCCGCCTTTTTCATTTTAAAATGATTTATAAATTCATTAGGTGTATAATTAGACCAAGCTTTAATTTTATTAAATAACATTGTTCTACTTACTCCTAACTCACTTGCAAAAAAAGCGATATCGAAAGCATCATTTCCTATATTTTTTTTGACAATCTGTACTGCTTTTTTATATAATTTTTCATCAGAAGAAGTACCTAAAGGAAGCGCGTCATTAAAAGACTCTATATCTTGAAATTTTTTTCTTAAAATTTCTCTACTTTTTAATAAATTGTTTACTCTTATTTTAAATTCTTTAACATCAAAAGGTTTACTTAAATAATCATCAGCACCTTTTTCTAATCCTTCTAATTTATATAGCAAAGCAGATCTTGATGTTAATAATATAATAGGGATGTGACTTGTTTTTAACTCTGTTTTAATTGCAGTACATAAAGCTGTACCTGTCATTTTAGGCATCATTACATCACTTACAATTAAATCGGGTAATTTACTTTTTGCTAAAGAAAATGCCATTTCGCCATTTTCAGCTTCAATAACATTATAGTTTTCAATTAAAAGGCTTTTAATAAAAATTCTAAGTTGTTTGTTATCTTCAACCAAAAGTATTGTAGGCATGTTTTCTTGTTGAAACCTTTCTAAATTCTTTTCTTCAATTGTAGTATCTGTTTTTAAAACATATTGTGAAACGTCATCACTATATTTAAAATCTTTAATAATATCAGAATCTTTTAAATGTATTTTACCTAACGGTAATTTTACTACAAATTCAGTTCCGTTATTAATACCTGTACTGTGTACTTTAATTTTTCCTTTATGAAGTTTTACAATGTCTTTAGCTATAGATAAGCCAATACCAGCACCTTTACTGTATTTGGTATTAACATCATTATCTGCATTAATTTTAAAAAAACGCTTGAATACCTTATTTAAATGAGCTTTTTTTATACCAATACCAGAATCTTTAATGCTTATTAAAACAGTATTTTTTGCAATTTTAATACTAACTATTATTTTACCTTCTTTTGGGGTGTATTTAAAAGCGTTAGAAATTAAATTATAGAACAAACGTTCTAATTTTTTTCGGTCATAATAGACCATAATTTCATCTTCATCACAATTAAACTCAAATGTATATTTACCTATTTTGGCATATTCTACAAAAGATAAATAGGTTTCTTTTAAAAACTTAACAATATTACCTTCAGCAGCTTCTAGTTTAAATATGTTTTTTTCTAATTTTCTAAAATCCATCAATCTATTAATAAGCTGTAGTAAAATATTTGCATTCTTTTCTATAACTTGTAATTGATTGTATGTTTCTCTATTACCAGAGTAATTTTCTATTATTTGTTGTAGTGGGCCTATTATTAATGCAAGAGGAGTTTTAAAATCATGAGAAATATTTGTGAAAAATTGAATTTTCTTTTTATTTAATGTTTTAGTTTGTTCAATTTCTAGCTGCTCTAATTCTAGTTTATGTTTTAAATCAGATCTAGATTTTAAAATTCTTAGGTAAGCATAAAATAACATGCTAGCAAAAATGGTGTACAGTAAAAAAGCCCACCAACTTAACCAAGGAGCAGCAGCAACAGAAATTTGTAATTCAGTTATATCTTCATTCCAAATACCGTTTTCGTTGGCAGCTTTTACTTCAAAAGTATAATCTCCAGACCTTTGAATTGTGTAAGATGCCATTGGAGTAGTAGAAGTATTCCATTTGTTTTCTACACCTTTTAAACGATACTTATACAACGTATTGTTAGTATTCATAAAATTGGGTGCAGAAAAGAAAATAGTAAAATTACCTTGATTGTGGTTTAAATGGATAGATTTTACATATGGTAATGTAGTATTTAAATCGCCTGTGCTATTTTGTTTGGTAGTTCTAATTTTAAAATTTGTTAAAATAACTTTAGCAGCATAGGTGTTGTTTTGTAATAGGTTCGTATCAAAATAAGTAACACCTCCAGGACCTCCAAAGTACAAATATGAATCTCCTATTTTTAAACTAGAATTACTGTTAAATTCCCTGTTAACAAAACCGTCATTAGATTTTTTAAAAATGGTAATTTTTTTATTTACATACTGGTATTTTATAATACCTTGATTTGTGCTTAACCAAAGATTGTTGTTATTATCTTCTAGTATATTATGTATTGAAGGTTCTAAAGGTGTATTGGGTAACAATTCTATGGATTTAAAATTGTTGTTTTCTAAAGTATACAACCCTTTAGATTTTACACTAACCCATATTTTTTTTGATTTATCTTGATATATGGTTAATATTTTTTCACCATATTTTTCTTTTTCATTATAAAAATATTTTTTAATTGTACCATCTTTAATAATTTTATTTAAACCTCTTTCTGTGCCCACCCATATGTTATCGTCAGAGTCTTTAAAAACAGTTCTTACCAAATCACTAGAAAGCGAATCTTTTTCAGATTTCCAATAATTTTTAAAAAGCTTTGTTTTAGTATTGTATTTAATAACACCTTTTCCAAAGACACCTATCCAAATAGAATTTTTAGTATCATTTATTATAGAATATACATTTTTGCCTTTTATGTAATCTTGTAATTCTTTTGATGGTTGTGCTGTAGAGAATTGTTTGGTTTCTAAATCATAAACTTGTAACCCAAACTTAAAAATACCTAACCATAATTTATTGTCTTTGGTAACACACAAAGACTTTACATTATTGCCTTTTAGGTTAGATGTTTTTGTTGTTAGATATTTATATTTTTTTGTTTTAGTATTTAAAATAGTTATTCCGCCACCTTCGGTACCAAAGTAAATATTGTTGTTTACCTCTACCATAGAACTAACAACGTTATTTTTTAAGCCATAACCTTTAATATTTTGAGTGATTTTTTTAAAATTATTGTTAGATGGATGCCAAATATTAAGACCTCCATAAAAAGTACCAACCCACATAGCCCCGTTATTATCTTTGTATAACGTGCGAATTGAATTTTTTGATAAGCCTTTTTTATTAAAAATACTAGCCTTTAGGTAAGTAGTTTTATTATCTGGGTTTATAATTAACAATCCTTTGTAAGTAGCAGCCCATAGTCTTTCTTTTTCATCAAAAAATAATTGTCTAAAGTTATTTAAGCTTTCTGGTAAATTAGTGTTAGATAAAAAATTATTGTATTCTTTTTTAGTAGGATTATAAGCAACAAGCCCAGAGTTCATAGTAGCCAATAGTATTAGCCCACTTTTTGTTTCTTCAATATCTTGAATAAAATAAGTTTTTGCACTAATTTTTTCAAATTCTATATTATTAGCTGTCTTATTTTTTACTCTAAACAAACCTTCATTTGTACCAATGTATATATTATTGTCTTTAGATTCTAAAAAGCATTTTACACGCAAACCCATTACTACATTTGGTTGATGAAGATAACGGTTAAAAATATTTTGTTTTCTGTTAAAAATTGAAATACCATTGTCTGTAGCCAACCACAAATTACCGTCAGAAAGCTCTTTAATATCCCATACAGAACTGTTTCCTAAACTATTTTCTTTCTGATAATATCTAGTAAATTTATCTGTTTTAGGGTTGTACCTATTAAGACCATTAAAGGTACCTATCCATATATATCCTTCACTATCTTCTTCAATAGCTATAATATGATCATTACTAATAGAGTTTTTGTTTCCAATTTCTCTTCTATAAATAGTAATTTTTGTACCATCATACTTATTTAATCCGTCTCTTGTTCCAATCCACATTTGACCTAATTTGTCTTGATGAAGTGCCATAATGGTACTTTGAGACAACCCGTCTTTGGTAGATAAATGATTAAAAACAAAAGAATTATTCTGTGCAGTTAAACTATTTATAAATCCCAGTATTAATAAATATTTTAAAAGTATATTCATATTGTTAATTTAATAAAAAATTAACAATTAAAAAACATATTTAATAATTTAAATTGTTTAAAATACTGTATTGATAAAATTGTAAATACATTTAAACATGCATCTCTCTGATTGTTAGTGTTTAATAGAGTGTTAAATTAAAAGGGTATAGTGTATAAAATGATTTATTTTTTATAATCATGATTATAAACGACTAATTCTGTTAATCCTTCTTTATTAGGGTTATCAGCAAAAGAACGTAGGTAAGCGTCTGTATATTTTATAATTCTTTCTTCCGGATAAAATAATACTTTGTTATCGTACTGAGCCCATTCATTCATATTTAAATAAGCTTTTCCGTTATGGTAACGGTAAAAAGATTTAATATGTTCAGGTAACTTTTCCTCTAACTCTTCATCTAAAACAACATTGTAATAGTTTAAGTCTGCCGTAAAAAAATGAAACGATAATAAACTATCATAAAAGCCCGTTAAACTATTTGCAAGTGGTAAAAATATAGTAAAAACTAAAACAGCTATTTTTTGTTTATTTAAATATTTTAAGAAAAATTCTAACGGATACGCTGTTTTTAAAGACCAAAAAATAATTACAACTGAAAGCATATTTTGAATGTTCCAAGGCACTACATTGTAACCATAACCTAAGTAAAATAGTAAAAAAGTAATAATACCATGCATAGATAAAATGAATAATACTCCAATTTTTCTAGTTTTATTAAATAGTAATAAAACCCCCATAAGAGCTTCTAACCAAGGTACTGCATAAGTAAAAATTTCTAAAAACCACTGAGGCAAACAAATTAAGGCATTTGCAGAGCTATCTACACAACTAAAATGTTTATTTAATGCACTTAACCACTGAATGTAAAAATCTTCATTTACTTTTTGTATTCCGCTCCAAAAATAAGTTGCAAAAAATATTAATATTACAGCATATAAAACTTTAGGAGAAAATGCTTTTTTACGGAATATTTCAATAGCAAAAATAGTTAAGAAACTTTGGTAAAAGTAGGGCTGAAGCCTATTTTGATCTACTAAAGCCAAATACAAATAAAGCAAAATAATTAACCAACCCTGCCATCTTTTATTCTGAAAAATATAAACAATTTGTAGAATAAAGAAAAAGATTGCTAACACAGTATCGTATGGTGCTAAAGGAATAGGCAACCAGTTAAATAAAGGGATTACAGGAAATACTTTTGTAGAAATCCATAATTTTGGAGCATATACCATAAGTATTAATACGCCCAAAATAGCAATAATTCTTACCCAGTTAACTTTTTGTTTATCGGTTAAGTTTGTAATTTTTTGTAACATTTTTTGTGTGTTTAAACAGAGCTTTTTCTAAGTTTTACAAAACAATTTTAAAAGACTAACTTTTCTGCTAAATATTTAGCAGTGTACGAGTTTTTATCTCTAGCTAACGCTTCGGGAGTTCCTTCAAAAATAAGTTTACCACCTTTTTTACCACCTTCTAAACCTAAGTCTAAAATATAATCGGCACACTTAATTAATTCTATATTATGCTCTATAACTACAATAGAATGCCCACGTTCTATAAGAGCATTAAAACTAGCTAATAATTTTTTTATATCATGAAAATGCAAACCAGTAGTAGGTTCATCAAAAATAAATAAAGCTTTATCTTTTGTGTTTCCTTTTACTAAAAACGATGCTAATTTTATTCTCTGAGCTTCTCCACCAGATAGGGTAGAGGATGACTGTCCTAAAGTAACATAACCCAAACCAACATCTTGCAAAGGTTTTAGCTTTGTTGCAATTTTTTTCACTAAATTCTTTGTAAAAAAAGCAACAGCATCATCAATAGTCATATTTAAAATATCGTCTATAGATTTTCCATCAAACTTAACTTCTAAAACCTCTTTTTTAAAACGTTTTCCGTTACAAGTTTCACATTCTAAATGAACATCTGCCATAAATTGCATTTCTATAGTAACTTCTCCTTCACCTTTACAAACCTCGCATCTACCACCTTCTACATTAAAAGAAAAATGTTTGGGTTTATAATTTCTTATTTTAGATAGCTTTTCATTAGAAAACAATGCTCTAATATCATCGTAAGCCTTTATATAGGTAACAGGGTTAGATCTAGACGAGCGTCCTATAGGATTTTGATCTATAAATTCTACATGTTTTAAGGTTTCAAAATTTCCTTTTACCTCTGTATGTTGTCCAATTTTATCACCATGACCAATTAATTTTTTTTGTAAAACAGGATATAGTATTTTTTTTACCAATGTACTTTTTCCAGAACCAGAAACACCTGTTATTACAGACAAACAGTTTAGAGGAAAGTTAACATCAATATTTTTTAAATTATTTTCTCTTGCGCCAAAAATCTGAATCTTATTTTTTGATGTTCGTCTCTTAGTAGGAACTTCAATTTTAAGCTCTTCATTTAAATATTTAGCCGTTAAAGATTCCGATTGTAATATTTTATCAAACGTACCTTCTGCAACCACATTACCACCAAAAGTACCTGCCTCAGGGCCAATGTCTATAATATAATCGGCTTCTCTCATTATATCCTCATCATGTTCTACCACAACAACGGTATTTCCTAAATCGCGTAAATTTTTAAGAACACCAATTAATCTTTCTGTATCTTTAGGATGCAGTCCAATACTAGGTTCATCTAAAATATACATAGAACCAACTAAAGAACTCCCTAAAGAAGTTGCTAAATTTATTCGTTGACTTTCTCCACCAGACAATGTGTTAGAAGTTCTGTTAATGGTTAAATAAGACAAGCCTACATCATTTAAAAACTGTAACCGATTGTTAATTTCCATTAGCAAACGTTTTCCAATTTTTTCTTCGTATTTATTTAATGTTATATTTTTAAAAAAAGCAGCCAATTCGTCTAACGGTAAGGTTACTAAATTAGATATTGTTTTGTCGTTTATTTTTACATAGTCTGTTTCTGGTCGTAAACGATTTCCGTTGCAAGTAGTACACGTTGTTTTACCTCTATATCGAGATAACATAACCCTGTTTTGTATTTTGTAACTCTTTTCTTCTAAAACGCTAAAAAAATGATGAATTCCATGAAAAGAACTATTACCATTCCAAACCAACTCTTGTTGTTTTTCAGTTAATTCAAACCAAGGTTTATGAATAGGAATATCAAACTGATATGCTACAGCAATTAAATCTTCTTTATAATGTAAATAAGAAGGTGTTTTAAAAGGAAAAATACAATCTTCAAAAATAGATAAACCTGTATTAGGTATCACCAAATCTTCATCAATACCAATAACATTACCATACCCCTCACAAGTAGGGCAAGCACCATACGGATTGTTAAAACTAAACAAATGTGTGTTCGGTTCTAAAAAAGACATGCCGTCTAAATTAAATTTATTACTAAATTCGGTAACAGAATTATCCGTTAGGTTTTCAATAAAACAAATTCCTTTACCTTCAAAAAAAGCAGTTTGTATAGCATCGGCAAGTCTATTGTAAAAATCTTCATCATCTTTAGTTACAATTCTATCTACAACCAAAAATAAAGGTTCATTTTTAAAATTATCTTCAGGAAAATCGGGTATTCTATATACTTTATCATTCCACTTTAAACGCGCATATCCTTGTTGCTCTAAAACTTGTAAAACTGTTTTTAAGTCTCTATTCTCATCAATAACAACAGGTGCAAGCAAGAGTAATTTTGTTTTATCATTAAATTCTTTTACAAAATTAACAACATCTGTAACGGTATCCTTTTTTACCTCTTTACCAGAAATAGGAGAGAAGGTTTTACCAATTCTTGCATACAATAATTTTATATAATCGTAAATTTCTGTAGATGTACCAACGGTAGACCTAGGGTTTGTAGAGTTTACTTTTTGTTCTATAGCAATTGCAGGGGCAATACCCTTAATATAATCTACTTTAGGCTTGTGTAATTTTCCTAAAAACTGACGCGCATAAGAAGATAAACTTTCTACATAACGTCTCTGTCCTTCGGCATACAAAGTATCAAAAGCCAAAGAAGATTTTCCAGAACCAGAAAGCCCTGTTATAACCACTAATTTATTTCTAGGTATTACTACATCAATATTTTTTAAATTATGGAGTTTTGCTCCTTTAATAATAATGTTTTCTTTTGGGTTTACAGTAGAAATATCGGTTTTCATCAATAAAAATTATATGCTATAAAAATACCTTTTTTTAATGTATTTTTAAATGAATACAATGGTTTTTTGTTAAAAAACTTGTTAAGTTTAAAAAAAAATTAGATATTTGATATTCTTAACAATCAAAATATTAGCCGCTTATAGCAAAAAAATTACCTTCAACTTATCAGTAAAACAAAAATTAGAACAACTTTATTGTTCTTTAAGGGGTAATTTATGGCGCAAAAACAAATAATAACAGACAGTATTTTAATTAGTAGCTATATTAAAGGGCAAGAGGCTGCTTTAGAAACTTTAATAAAAAGACACCAACAAAGGTTGTTTAGTTTTATATACAGTAAAGTACAAGATAAAGGCATTACAGAAGATATTTTTCAGGATACATTTATAAAAGTTATTAGAACCTTAAAAAAAGGAAATTATAACGAAGAAGGTAAATTTTTACCTTGGGTAATGCGTATTGCACATAATTTAGTAATAGATTATTTTAGGAAAAATAACAGAATGCCTTCTTTTAAAAATACAGACGAATTTGATATTTTTTCTATAATTGGTGACGGTAATTTAAATGCCGAAAAACAAATTATACAAGAACAAATTTACAAAGACGTAAGAGAACTTGTAAAAGAGTTGCCAGAAGAACAAAAAGAAGTTTTAGTAATGCGCATGTACAAAGACATGAGTTTTAAAGAAATTAGCGAAAACACAGGCGTAAGTATTAATACAGCCTTAGGCAGAATGCGTTACGCATTAATTAACATGAGAAAATTAATAGAAAAACATAAAATTATTTTAGTTAACTAATAATATTTTAAAAACCAAAGCGTTATATTGTTAATAAATCAAAAACTAAATTAACGTATGATGCAACTTTACTCAGAAAAGCCATCTAAAAAACAGATGCAACCACAAAAAGAAACTATTAATTTTTTACTAAATTTTTCTAAATCGTTTAAGATTTTAAAAACAAAAAAAGAAAATACAATAGAACTAAATTTAAACTAAAAACAAAGTTTCAGCCTAACTAGCTGAAACTTTTTTTATTTTTTGGCGTTCCCTAAAGGTCGGGCTTTACACTGTATCTTTTTTATCGTACCTCAAAAAAAGGATGCCGTTACAATCCCTAACGCTACCTAAACTATATTAAAATGCTATTTTTTAGACTTATAATAATCGTTTAAAACAGATTTTCTACCTATAGTTTTGGTAATAATATCATTTTCTAAGTTCCAGCCCCTTGCAGGAGAATACTCTCTACCATACCAAATAATTTGTAAATGCAAATCATTCCATAACTCTTTAGGAAACAATCGTTTTGCATCTTTTTCTGTTTGCGCTACACTTTTACCGTTAGACAAATTCCAGCGAAACATTAAACGTAAAATATGCGTATCTACCGGAAAAGCAGGCACACCAAAAGCTTGACTCATAACCACACTCGCAGTTTTATGACCAACAGCAGGCAATTCTTCTAAACCTTCAAAAGATTCAGGAACCTCTCCATTATATTTTTCAATTAAAATTTTAGATAAACCATAAATACCTTTACTTTTCATAGGAGATAAACCACAAGGTCTAATAATTTCCTTAATTTCTTCTACAGACATTTTAACCATATCAAACGGATTATCAGCCTTAGCAAATAATAATGGTGTAATTTGGTTTACACGAACATCTGTACATTGTGCAGACAATAATACAGCTACTAAAAGAGTATACGGATCTTTATGATCTAAAGGAATTGGAATAGAAGGGTATTTTTCTTGAAGTGTATCTATTACAAACTGAACTTTTTCTTGTTTTGTCATTAAAAGAGAATTATTATGTAAAGTTAAAAAACAATAACTATTAAAAAGCTACTTTTTAGGGCTTATGTTTTTTACAAAGTTATAAACTTTGTATTTTTACTTAACACAAAATAAAAAAAGAGATGACCTCATTAAAAATAGGAGATAAGGCTCCGAATTTCGAAGCGAAAGACAACGCAGGTAATACTATTAAATTAACAGATTATACCGGTAAAAAATTAGTTTTGTTTTTTTATCCAAAAGCAAGTACACCAGGTTGTACAAATGAGGCTTGTGATTTAAGAGATAATTATCAATCTTTTTTAGCAAAAGGATATGCAATCTTAGGCGCAAGTGCAGATTCTGCTAAAAGACAACAAAATTGGATTAATAAACACGAGTTGCCTTTTCCGTTGTTAGCAGATGAAGATAAAACTGTAATAGAAGCTTTTAATGTTTGGGGACCTAAAAAGTTTATGGGTAAAGAGTACGATGGTATTCATAGAACTACTTTTGTAATAGATGAAAACGGTATTATAGAAGATGTAATTACTAAAGTAAAAACAAAAGCACATGCTGCTCAAATATTAGATAAGTAATTATTAAATATTATTATGTAAACAAAAAACACTGCTTTAAGCAGTGTTTTTTGTTTACACCTGTCTTCGTTTAAAAATACCTATAATTGGGTATTTTTTTTGTTAAAGTGTTCTGCTAAGTTTGTGTTATGATAAAATCAAACAAATCAAACATTTTTTAATTATGAAAAAATTATTAATTATTACTATTTTAAGCATGCTGTTTTATCAAAATAGCTATTGCCAAGAAACCATTAGAGAACGTAAGAATGCAATTGGAATATCTGGAGGTACAGGATATGGATTTGATTATTCTAGAAAAGTTAGTGATCGGTTTTTTGCAACTATTGGTTACAGCTCATTAAAATATTCTGAAGAAGGTTTAGAGCAAGAAGTTAGTGGTCAAGATCTTTTAATTGACGCAGCACTAGATATTACAAGAGTAGATTTTAAAGTAAGTTACCACCCATTTGCATCTGCGTTTAAAATTGTAGGTGGAGTAGGTTTTTTTTCTTCTAGTAATGTAAATCTTAAAACTACTTTTAAAGAAAATATAGTTATTGGAGAGGTAGAGTTTAATTCAGAAGATTCAGGGGCTATTGCAATTGATGCAAATTGGAGTAAAACATCTCCGTACTTAGGTTTAGGTTTTGGTAGACCAGTATCAAAAAAAGGAATAGGTTTTGCATTTGATTTTGGAACATATATTTCTGAATCTCCAGCAATTACTTTAGATGCTACGGGTGTTATAGAACAAACAAATGACCAAGAGGCATTACTTAACGAAAGTTTTGAAAGTTTTAAGTTTATACCATATGCCTCATTTAGATTATCATATTCATTTTAAAAAGAAAAAATCATGAAAAATATAACAAAAGCATTAACCATTTTAACAGCATTAATTGTTGTTACATCTTGCGATTTTGAAAAAGCAACAGAACTACAAGATAGCTTTGAAATTAAAGTTGCTGCAGAACCTGTTTTAAGTAAAGTAAATCTTAGAGTTTTTAATGCTGATGGAGGTAAAGCAATTCCGTCAGAAATAAAACTAGAATTTGAAGGTGAGAACGCAGATAAAATTCTTACAGCTAATGGATCTAAATCATTTAAAGTAGACAATGGTTTTATTACTTTAGGTGTAAATCAAAACTTTTTAGTTTCTGATAATAATACTTTAAAGATAACAGCAAATATTTCAGCTGATGGTTTTATAAGTAAATCTAGAGAAATTAATTTTGATGGAACAGATATAAGTGAAGTTCAGATAGGTTTGTTAGAAAAAGCAAATTTGCCTAAACAAATTCAGATAGAAACAATAAATGAAAGTTTATCAAATAATGAAACTACTAACGAAATAAACGTTAGCATTACTTCCAATACAAATTCTGAAGAAATTACAGAATTTACAATACCAGAAAACACTTCTTTTTTTGATGAGAATGATAATTTAATAACAGGTAGTAATTTACAAGCAGATTTTCAAACTTTTGAAACAGAGGCTCCTGATGAAAATGAGGTTATTGCCCCAGATGAAAATCCAGAAGTTTTAACAGGAGGGTTCAATGAATTTCCAGGAGGATTGACTTTAGATGGAGAAGTGGCTAATAAATTTATAAGTAAAAAAAGTAGACGTTTAGAGCAATCATATTTAATACCGATAACAAATTTATGGTGTTTTTACCTTTTTGTAAATGGCAGAAGAGTTAGTTGGTTTTCTAACCCAACATTGGTTAGAAATTATATTTTTAGAAATGCTATTAATCCTGAAACTAATCAACCTGTAAAGGTAGGGGATGTTGTTTCTGTATTTTATTATGATAGGTTTACTAGAGAAAGAGAAAAATTATCTAACGCTACAGTGCAATCAGATAGAAGAGGTTTTTATGTAGAATTTACTGCACCAAGATCAGGTGTATACCCAATTGGTTTTGAGAGAAGTTTTAACCATACATGTACTACGGTTAACTCTATAAAATTTGTTAATACAGGTAGAAGATCTTTTTATTTATATACAGTAGCAAATAAATTTAACCCCAACAGACCTATAAGATATGGCTATATGTATTTTAATGGGCAAACAGAGATTAACAATAATAATATAAATTATTGGAGAAATAGAGGTTTTTCTTTCTTAGGAGAAGATATGGTTTTAAAAATATATAACTATAGTGCTCAACAAAGAAGACTTAAGGTTGTTTATGATGAAGAAGTAAGTGTTTGTGAATTAGACGGACAAACAATTGATATTAGCAATGATGATTGTTTTGAAGAAAGAGATTTAGATCTTTCTTTAAGTTGTCCAGATGCAACTTATCTTTTAAATAACTTATATGTTTATTTTAGAGAAGAAAATCAAAGAAATTGGGGATATTTTGATAGAATTAGAAATTCTAAGCTAACAGGAAAATCACCTTGTTTAGAAGCAGGTAAGAAATACCAATTTGGTTTTTGGTATGGAGGTTGGAAAACAACACCGCCATTAACAGAAGCACAAATGGTTAATTTATATGAAAACTTTGATTTACCAACTATTTGTAAAGCTGTTAAAGATTTATAAATAAATTATTTGTTTGATTTATAAAGCGAATTGATTTTAATCAATTCGCTTTTTTTATAGCTTCATGGCTACTTTAAAATTTAAAACACGTCCCGTTAAAAAGTTAGGAATTCCGAATTGGTTTTTAGAAAAAGAATCTCTTACCCAAGTATTTGTAATTGCATTCTGAATACCAAACATATTAAACAACTCTAAACCTGCTGTTAGTTCTCTAAAATTAGATAACCAACCTGTTTTGTATTGTTTGTTAACATCTGTAAATACATAAGAAATTCCAATATCTGCACGTCTGTATGGTCTTAAACGTTGCTGAAAAAGGTACACATCAGCATAAGCAGGAGAACCTCCAGGAACTCCAGAATTGTATACCAAGTTTAAATATGCTTTTAAACTAGGTATGTTTGGTACGTAATCTTGAAAAAGAATTCCTAATTTAAAACGTTGATCTGAAGGCCTAGAAATATAACCTCTATTATTAATATTTTCTTCAGTTTTTAAATACCCAAGACTTATCCAGCTATCATTACCTGGTACAAACTCTCCATTTAATCTAAGATCTATTCCTTGTGCATACCCTCTACTGTCATTATCAGCTCTATAACGAATTCTAACATTATCTACAGTATAAGAGTTGATATCTGTTAAGTTTTTATAATATACCTCAGAAGTAAGCTTAAAAGGTCTATCCCACATGGTAAAACTATAATCCATACCAATAACATAATGTACAGATTTTTGCGCTTTTACATTTGTGTTAACATTACCATCAAAATCTCTTAATTCTCTATAAGAAGGTGGTTGTGCATACAAACCTGCAGAAGCTCTAAATAACATGTCTTTTTCCCAATCTGGTTTTATAGCAAATTGTGCTCTTGGACTTACAATAATTTGATTTTTACCTGTTTCACCATTTGCATTTACAGACCAGTTATGTGCTCTTACACCAATATTAAACCATACTTCATGATCTTTAAAAAACATTCTGTCTCCGTATTGTATAAAACCCGATAATCTATTTATTTGTACAGAATTGTCTGTTCTAATATTTTGAAACGGAATTATTGGTCCTTCAAAGGGAGTGTAAGGTTGGTCGTTTCTAATAGTATTTGTAGGAGGTCTAATAGAAAAACCTAAAGAATCAATAGTTTCCCATTCTCTAATTCTGTCTCTAACGTCTTCTAGTTGGTATTTTACTCCAAAATCCCATTGCTTTCCATTTTTTTTATACTTTCCTCTAAACTGTGCGTTGGTAAATAAAGCATCTAAATCGTTTCTTGCATGATTTAATTGAGAACCAATTCCTTGAGAAGATTCTACTTCACCAAAATTTTCTGAACCAGCATTGGTGTTTATTTCACCTAAATTATACTGTGCAGCAATATCAAAATGTTCTTCTTCTTGTGTATTATATCTAGAAACGGTTCCGTTAAGAGTTAAGTTTTTATTTACTTTATATTCTGATGATAATGCTCCGAAAACAGTTAAGTAATTGTCTTGTTCTTCACCTGTATAAAAAACAGCTAGCTCTAAAGGTTCTGCAATAGTACCAAAACGAGTTCTTCTAGATATTGGTTGATAATCATAACTATTTAAAGAGAAGTTTCCTAAAAACTTAAAATTTAATTTTTTAGAAACATCGTATTGTAAATATGTCTGAAAATCTGCAAACCTTGGTCTAAAATTAGTTTCTATTTGTTTGCTATTTACAAAAAGGCTGTTGTCTCTGTATCGTAAACCAGAAATGGTACTTAATTTTTTATTTAAAAATTGATTTTCATAAGTAACACTTGCACCTAACAAACTAAAATCAGCTGAGGTAGCTGCTTCATTAGGTTTTCTGTAAGTAATATCTAATACAGAAGAAAGTTTATCTCCATACTTTGCTTGAAACCCTCCTGCAGAAAAATTAATATTCTGCACCATATTAGAGTTTATAAAACTTAAACCTTCTTGTTGTCCAGATCTTACTAAAAAAGGTCTGTAAACTTCTATACCATTTACATATACTAAATTTTCATCAAAATTACCACCTCTAACATTGTATTGCGTGCTTAACTCGTTGTTATTACTTACACCTGGTAAAGTCATTAAAACATTTTCTACACCTGCATTAGCACCAATTAAATTTTTAACTTTCTGGGTATCAATAGTCGTAATTCCTTCAGCATTTTTTTTGTAATCTTTAATTACAATTTCTTTTAACTCTTCTGTTTTTGTACTTAAAATAGGAGAGAAGCGTATTGTACTTCTACTGTTTGCTGTTAATTTTTTTTCTAGTGTTTTATAAGAAACATGACTAAAAACAAGCGTAATTTCTTCTTTAAACGGAACTCTTAAAGTATAGTTTCCATTTACATCGCTAATTGTTCCAACATTTTTATACTTTATAGAAACTTTTTCAATAGGTTGCTTGTTTTTGTTTTTTACAGTTCCTTTTAAAATGGTTGTTTTTTGAGCAACAGTGATAAAAGGTAAAAAGAATAAAAATAGGAAAATGTTTTTCACGTAGATATATTTAGTTATTTCTTAAAGAACGTTGTAGAATAGGTATTCGTATTTCCTACGTTGTCTGAGACTACAATTTTAAAGATATGTTTGCTACCAACCAATTTTTTATCATTAAAATTATAGGTTAGTATTCTTTTTTTATGGTTAAACTCCATTAAAATCCATTTGCCATCTATGGTGGCTCTATAAGTTTTAATTCCAGACCCTATATCAGAAATTTTAACTTTTAATGTTTTTAAACTAGAAATCCACTGTTGAGCCTTAAAATTTACTGGTTTTATTGTGGGTTTTATTTTATCTGAAACCAAACCGTATTTACCAAGTGTTTTTGTTGTGGTATAAAAAATACTATCTTTTTTTCGGGTGTATTGGTAACTTGGGTATTTAGGATTTTCTAAATATGCAATGTATAACTGTTGTTTTTCTATTTCGTTATATTTAGAAACATTAAATTTTAATGTAAAACTTTTGTTTAACGGAATTGTAGGTGTGTGAATTTTAGCAACTCCATTATCATTAACGTTAAAATCTAAAAAAATATTATTGTAAAAAGTGTTTTTAGGGAAAGAGACAGTAACATTTTTTTTAGAAAATTTATGAAAATTACTTGCTAGTATTTTAAAATTTGTGGTGTCTTTTTCTTTAGAAAAAATAGTATTTGTAGCTACTCCTGTAATTGGTATTGTTATTGTACTTGCATTGCCTTTATAATCTTTAGCTATAATTTGTACCTTGTAATTTAAACCATTTTTAATATTTAATTTACCGTTATTAATTAATTGCTCGTAAGTAGATAGTTTGTTGGCGGTTTCTTTGTATGTTTTTTGATATTTTTTACGATACTTTTTATAATGGGGATAATCTATATGTAAGTTGATGAATTTTGTTTCGGCAAAAGAAAATGTTTCTACATCATGATAATAAAAGCGTTTTCCGTTAACTAACATTTCTAAGCTATAAATACCATTTTTGTTAGGAGCCAAATTAAGTCTATCAAAAACACTAACTCCAAAACCAATAATACCTGAAGCAGTAATTTTATTAGTTGTATAAACCCCAGATTTTATTTTTTTTAATGATAATAAAATATTGTTGTTTTGATTGTTTACTCGTGCACCTTTATTAAGAGTGTAAGCTTTTATTGCATTTACAGTTGGTGGTTGAGTATCTAAGGGGTTTAAACCAAAAAATAATGGGTTAATTACGTTTTCTGTTTTAGAGTTTCTAATTTCGTAATGTAAATGCGGTCCACCAGAACTTCCGGTATCACCAGAATAAGCAATTACATCTCCTTTTTTTACAGGAAATTTATCAGCTTTAAAAAATAAATTACCTGTTTGGTAGCGCTCTTTTTTGTATTGAACGGCTTTTACATGCTTTTCAATAGTGTTTGCATATCTACTTAAGTGAGCATATACAGTACTATATCCATTAGGATGAGTAACATATAATGCCTTACCAAAACCAAATTGAGAAACTTTTATTCTAGAAACATAACCATCTGCGGCAGCATAAATTTTTAACCCTTCTTTGCCTTGAGTTTTTATGTCTATTCCCGAATGAAAATGATTGCTTCTGAGTTCGCCAAAAGTACCAGCTAAAACAACAGGTATGTCTAAAGGGTTTCTGAAATAATTCTCAGGGTATTTTTTTTGAGAAAAACTATTAAAAGATAAAACTATAAGTAATAATAAAATTATGTGTTTCAATTATTTTTTGTGCAAAAATAGTAAAAAACATTATTTTGTTAATGTTCTTATTTATAGTGTTTTAGTAAAAAAGTAACAAAATGTTGTAAAAATTGAAACAGAATGTTAACTTTGTATGCATAGTTTTATTCTTTAATTTTTATGAGTAATACAATAGAAGCGGTTCATTTGCTGGAAGATAGATTAAAACAATTAGTTGCTAACTATGAGTTTTTAAAAAATGAAAATGAAATATTGCTTCAAAACACAACTCAATTGCAAAATAAATTATTAGAGAAAGAGCACTTATTAGCAAAACAAAAAAAAGAATATGATTTGCTAAAAATTGCAAAAACTATAGAAGGCAGTAGTAATAATACAAGAGATACAAAACTCAAAATAAATGCTTTAATTCGAGAAATCGATAAATGTATCGTTCAGTTACATAAATAAAGGTCTTTAAATTGTGGGAAAACTAAAAATTAACGTTGTAATAGCAGGAAGGTCTTATCCATTAAGTGTAAATAACACAAATGAAGAAGAGGGTATGAGGAAAGCCGCAACTGCCATTAATAAATTAATTTCTATGTACGAGCAAAATTATGCAGTTAGCGACAAACAAGATGTTTTAGCAATGTGTGCATTACAATTTGCTTCTAAATTAGAAATTACAACAATAGAAAACGACACCACAACTAAAGAAGTTATAAATAAGATAGATGAATTAACCAATTTGGTAAATTCGCATTTAGAGTAAATAGTACGTTCTTAAAAATACATGAACATATACTGCCTACATTAGTAATTTGTTTGATAAACTCAACACGATTCTATTATAAAGGATGAGTCTTAACAGTAAAAGCGTGCCACCTTGCGTGGATTATTGAGCTGTTAGTTAGTCCTAAACTTGTAATAATGGAGTTTATATAAACCCAACTGATGTAGGCTTTTTTTATATATTAAATTTAAATTATGGATGGAATAATACTTCCCATTATTGTGGGGGTTTTAGTAGGTATAGCAGTAGGATTTGTAATAGCAAAAGCTATTGAAAAAGCTAAAGGCAAAAAAATTATAAGCGGCACAAAAAAAGAAGCTGCTACAATTTTAAAAGAAGCCAAAATAGATGCTGACTCAATAAAGAAAGATAAAATATTACAAGCTAAAGAAAAGTTTATAGAGCTTAAAGCAGAACATGAAAAAGTAATTTTAGGAAGAGAAAAGAAAATTTCTGACGTAGAAAAACGAATTAGAGATAGAGAGTCTAAAGTTGCTTCTGAGCTAGATAAAAACAAAAGATTAAATAAATCTTTAGAGCAAAAAGACAATGATTACAACAAAAAATTAGATTTCTTAGATAAAAAAGAAACCGAAATAGGAAAAATGCACAAAAAGCATGTAGATATGCTAGAGCAAATTTCTGGATTGTCTGCAGAAGAAGCAAAAACAGAGTTAGTAGCATCTTTAAAAGACGAAGCAAAAACAGAGGCTATGGCCTTTATACAAACTTCTATAGAAGAAGCAAAATTAACAGCAGAACAAGAGGCTAGAAAAGTAATTTTAGGAACCATACAACGAGTAGGTGTAGAGCAATCTGTAGAAAATTGTGTTTCTGTTTTTAACTTAGAGTCTGATGATGTTAAAGGGCGTATTATTGGTAGAGAAGGACGTAACATTAGGGCTTTAGAAGCTGCAACTGGTGTAGAAATTATAGTTGATGATACTCCAGAGGCAATTATTTTATCTTGTTTTGATCCTGTTAGAAGAGAAATAGCACGTTTGTCTATGCATAAATTAGTAACAGACGGTAGAATTCACCCAGCAAGGATAGAAGAAGTTGTAAAGAAAACAGAGAAACAAATTAGCCAAGAGATTATTGAAGTTGGTAAAAGAACTGTAATTGATTTAGGAATTCATGGTTTACATCCAGAATTGGTTAAAACAGTAGGACGTATGAAATATCGTTCTTCTTACGGTCAAAATTTATTACAGCACTCTAGAGAAGTAGCTAACCTTTGTGGTATTATGGCTGCAGAAATGGGGTTAAATGCAAAAGTTGCTAAACGTGCAGGATTATTACATGATATTGGTAAAGTACCTGAAACTGAAAGTGAATTACCACATGCTTTATTAGGTATGGAGTGGGCAGAGAAATATGGTGAAAAGCCAGATGTTTGTAACGCTATTGGTGCTCACCACGATGAAATAGAAATGAAAACATTAATTTCTCCAATCGTTCAGGTTTGTGATGCTATATCTGGAGCAAGACCAGGAGCAAGACGTCAGGTGTTAGATTCTTACATTCAAAGATTAAAAGACTTAGAAAATATTGCGTTTGGTTTCCCTGGAGTTCAAAAAGCATATGCTATACAAGCAGGACGAGAATTGCGTGTAATGGTAGAAAGTACAAAAGTAAATGATACTAAAGCGGCAGAATTATCTTTTGGTATTTCGCAAAAGATACAGAATGATATGACGTATCCTGGTCAGGTTAAAGTAACTGTAATTAGAGAAACAAGAGCAGTTAATGTTGCTAAATAACATTGATGAAAATATTTTTAAAATAAAAATTCCTGCTTTATGCAGGATTTTTTATTTTCTAGGATGATAAGTTTCTACTACTTCTTTTAGGTAACTTTTATCTAAATGAATATATATTTCTGTTGTTGTAATACTTTCATGACCTAATATTTGTTGAATTGCTCTTAAATCTGCACCGTTTTTTAACAAATGAGTAGCAAATGAATGTCGTAACGTATGAGGGCTAATTTTTTTATTTAATTCAATTTTTATAGCTAAGTCTTTTAAGATAATAAAAATCATTTGTCGGGTAAGCCCTTTACCACGTCTGTTTAAAAACAAAGTATCTTCAAAACCTTTTTTAGTGGTAATCTTATTTCTAATGGTATTAATATATAGTTGGATGTATTTTTGAGTTGTATAATGTATTGGAGCAAAACGTTGTTTGTTTCCTTTACCTAAAACTCTAATAAATCCTTCTTCAAAAAATAAATCAGATATTTTTAGATTAATTATTTCAGATACACGCAAACCACAACTATACATGGTTTCTAAAATAGTTCTATTTCTTTCTCCTTGCGGATGACTTAAATCGATAGCAGAAATTAAATTATTTATTTCTTCTTCAGAAAGTGTGTCGGGTAGTTTTAAACCTATTTTAGGTGTTTCAATTAAATCGGTAGGATTGGTTTCTCTGTAATTTTCGAAAATTAAATAATCAAAAAAACTTCTGATTCCTGATATAATTCTTGCTTGACTTCTTGGGTTAACTTCTTTTGAAACAGTATATATAAAATTATGAATAACAGATGTATCAATAGAAATAGGAGATTGGTTTATGTTATTGTCATCAAGGAAGAGAACCAGTTTTTTTAAATCTCTAGAATAACTATCAATTGTGTTTGTAGATAATCCTCTTTCAATTTTTAAATATAACTGATAGTCTTTTATTGCATTTTGCCATTTCATTTGCTAAAAATAAAGTATATATTTACGCTTTAAAAGATATTTAAGTGAAAATAATTATAATTAACGGCCCTAATTTAAACCTTTTGGGTAAGAGAGAACCTGAAATTTATGGGGCGAAGACTTTTGATGAGTTTTTTAAAGAATTAAAAGAGACTTACAAAGATGTAGACTTACATTATTTTCAGTCTAATCATGAAGGAGAGCTTTTAGATAAAATACATGAAATTGGTTTTAATTATGACGGTATTATCTTAAATGCCGCAGCTTACACACATACCTCTGTAGCTATTGCAGA